>JBJHBX010000395.1:0-3412 GCA_050485725.1 Gemmatimonadales bacterium
CGAGGGCCTCTCCTGATCCCCTGACACCGCGCTGAACGGCGGTCATCGGTCGCCTCCCCGCACTGGCCCGGCACCGGGGCGCTTCGGTAGCTTCGAGGGTCCACGACCCCCAGTCCCGGAGACCTCCCGGTGTCGGAACGCTACCGCGCGCGCAGGATCGGAGACCGCGAACTGAGGCCCGAGAGCCTCATGATGTCGTACGGCTACGCCCCGGCCCTGTCGGAGGGGGCGATCAAGAGTCCGATCTTCCAGACGTCGACCTTCGTCTTCCAGTCCGCGGAAGAGGGGAAGGCATTCTTCGAGGTGGCGTACGGGCTGCGAGAGCGGGCCGCCGGAGAGGAACCCGGCCTGATCTACTCGCGGCTGAACAACCCGGACCTGGAGATCCTCGAGGACCGGCTCGTGCTCTGGGACGGCGCCGAGGCCGCCGCCGTGTTCGAAAGCGGAATGGCGGCCATCGCGACCACCGCGCTGACCTTCCTCCGACCCGGGGGCACCCTCCTCTTCTCGGAGCCGGTTTACGGGGGCACCCAGCATCTCTTCCGCGAAATCCTCCCGGAGTTCGGGATCGAGACGCGAAGCTTCCTCGCCGCCGGAGGGACCGCGGCGATGGAGGCGGCGGCACGGGAGGCCGCCCGGGAGGGGCGGCTCGCGATGATCTACCTGGAGACGCCCGCGAACCCCACGAATCACCTGGTCGACATCGAGGCCGCCGTCGCGATGGCGCGTGAATGCTCGACGGGCGACGAACCCGGGCGGGGCCGTGTCCTCGTGGCGGTCGACAACACCTTCCTTGGGCCGGTCTTCCAGCACCCGCTCCGGCATGGCGCCGACCTGGTGCTCTACTCGCTGACGAAGTACGTGGGCGGCCACTCGGACCTGATCGCGGGGGCCTGCCTCGGTTCCGCCGACCTGGTGGGCCGGGTGAAGGGATCGCGAACCTTCTTCGGCAGCATGGCGGGGCCGTGGACGGGCTGGCTCCTGATGCGGAGCCTCGAAACGCTCAAGCTTCGAATGGAGGCCCAGGCCGCGAACGCCCAGCGCCTGGCCGAATGGCTCGTGGCGCACCCGAAGGTCGAGCGGGTCCACTATCCGGGCCTCCTCGAGCCCGGCCAGGAAGGCCACGAGATCTTCCGGCGCCAGTGCCGCTCCGGCGGGGGGATGCTCTCGATCGAGGTGCCGGAGGGCGAGGCCGGCGCGTTCCGCTTCCTGAATGCGCTTACTCTGGTGAAGCTCGCGGTGAGCCTCGGCGGGACCGAGTCCCTCGCCGAACACCCGGGCACGATGACCCATGCCGACATTCCCCCCGATGCCCAGCGCGCCATGGGGATACAGCCGGGCATGGTCCGGATTTCGGTGGGCGTGGAGGACCTGGACGACCTGAAGGCCGACCTCGACCAGGCGCTGCACCGCGTCTAAACCCTTTCCCTCCGGGTGGCATCGAAGGGGGTGGAGATGAACGGAACCCCTGACGGATGGACGCACGATCCGGTGGATGCCGCAACGATTCCGATCGAACCGCAGGCCGAGCCCTCGCCGGTCGCTGATGCCGATCTCGGCGACCGGTGGGTCGCCCGCGCCCGCTCGGGCGACGTGGACGCCTTCGAGGCGCTCTACCGGGCCCACGGGGGCCGGGTCTTCGCCCTCTGCCTGCGCATGGCGGGATCCCCCGCCCAGGCCGAGGAGCTGGCCCAGGATGTCTGGGTCAGGGCCTGGGAAAAGCTCGAGAGCTTCCGGGGCGAGAGCGCCTTCACCACCTGGCTCCACCGGCTGGCGGTGAACGAGATCCTGGGTCGGCGTCGGAGCGAGGGGCGGCGTGCCAACCGGTTCGAGTCGGTGGCCGATGTCGCCGAGGTCTCGGACGGAGCAGGGGGTCACCCATCACGCCGGGCACTCGAGGCACCCCCCGGGGTGCGGCTCGACCTGGAACGGGCGATGGCCACGCTCCCCGAAGGCGCCCGGACCGTCTTCGTGCTCTACGATGTCGAGGGATACCGCCACCGCGAGATCGCCGAACGGCTGGGCGTGGCGGAGGGAACGGTCAAGGCACAGCTCCACCGCGCGCGGCGCATGCTGCGGGAGGCCATGGAACGATGAACTCGGAAGAGATGCGAACCGGACACCCCGACCCGGATCTGCTTGCACGTCATGCGGAAGAGGGAACGGCGGCGGCCGAGTCCGGGCCGCTCGAAGCCCACCTGGCCTCATGTGCCGAATGCCGGGAGGAGGTGGCGTGGATCCGGCGCCTCCGAAGCGAGGCTGCGGAGCTCCCCCGTGCCGTGGAACCCTCCCGGGACCTCTTCCCGGCGATCCGTGCCCGGATCGCCCTCGGGACCGCGGAACAGCCGGAGCGGGGCGCGGGGCGCGTCGTTGGACGCGCTGCGGGGCGGTGGTCGCCGATCCGGCTTGCCGCCGCGGCCGTCGTGCTCGTGGCGCTCTCCTCGGCCATCACCCTTCAGCTCGCCCGAAGCGGTGCGGACATCGAGGCTCCCGGCATCACCGCCGGGACGGAGGAGAGCGCGGCCGGGACCCCGGACGGTTCCGGCACGGCATCGGGTGGCACCCGATTCGCCTCGTCAGGCGAGGAGGCGGTCGGGGTCATCGAGGCGGCATGGGCGCCGACACTTCGGGAGCTCGAGTCGGCGCTCGTGGAGGGGAGGGAGCGTCTGCAGCCCGAGACGCTGGAGGTGATCGAGTCGAACCTCCGGATCATCGACCGGGCGATCCGGGAGGCCCGCGAGGCGCTGGCCGCCGACCCCGCCAGCCAGGGGGCTGCGCGGTCACTGAACGGAATGCTGGAAACCAGGGCGCAGGTGCTGAGGCAGGTCACCCTGCTCGCCGGCGCGTGACTTCAAAGGAGCGGTGAGGACGATGACGACGATGAAGATGAAGATGACGACCGGGGGGACACGGGTGGCGGGGAGCGCGGTGTTCGTGGCGCTCCTGTTCCTGGCCTGGCCCGCCGCGGCGCAGGGGCAGAACCTGGAGCAGATCCAGGAGCGCCGGGGGCTCTCGGCCACCGGGACCGTTGAGATCGAAACCCTCCACCACGGGGTCCGGATCGAGCGCTGGGATCGCGCCGAGGTCGAGATCACCGGAAGCTACGATCGCCGCTACGAGGAGACCCTTGCCGAGGGCGATGCACAGCGGTTCCGCTTCCGGGTCCGCCCGATCCAGGACCTGCGTGGCTCCTGGTCGACCGAGCGGAGCGAACCGCTCCGGGTCCGCGTGCCGCAGGGCGCCCACGTGCAGGTGAAGACGGTCTCGGGCTCGCTCCGGATGGACGGGGGCCAGGGCGAGATCGAGCTCGAATCGGTGAGCGGCGCCATCGAGGTTGACGGCTCGCCGGCGCGGGCCCGGCTGAACTCGGTGAGCGGAGGTATCACCTTCCGGGGCCAGTCCGCGGACCTGC
>JBJHBX010000396.1:0-3394 GCA_050485725.1 Gemmatimonadales bacterium
TCGGCGAACGCCCCGGCCGAGTACGCTGACATGCACGGGCCTCCGCGGACCCGAAGGAAGCAGGTTCCACGCGCGGAGCGCGCTGTCATGGCTGAGGACCGCCGAATCACCTCCGGCGAGCACCGCCGCCAGCTCGGGCGCAAGGCGGGCCTCGAGTGGCCCGACCTGGTAGATCCCGGCGTGCAGGGGCCGAAGCTGCCCCGACGCGATGCGGCGCCCGATGGCCGCCGACGAAAGTCCCAGCTCGAGGAGCTGCGATCGGGACACGATGCCGTGCTGGCGAGCCGCGACCCCCTCGATCAGGGCGGCCTTTCCGGCCGGGCGGCTCGTTCCCGACGATGAGGTCCGTTCCACGTGCTGCCTCCGCTGATTGGCTGACGGCGGGCCGATCTCCCGCCGCGGGGCGCGCCCGGGCGTGGATGCACGTTCACGGGTGTCCCCGGGCGGAGCCATGGGAGGCAGGGCCGGGATGCGCTCCGGCCTGCCGGCCGAGGATCCGGGACACCTGCTGCGGCGCGCTCTGCCACCGAGTCAGGCCGTCTCGTCGCCGAGCGTGTCTGCAAAGGCTCGCACGGCACGGGGCGCCGGGAGCTCCAGCACGACCCTGAGGTGGCGTTCGTGCGCGCGTCCATGTTCGATCGCCTCCGCTGCGGCGCCGCCGCGGGCGAGGGCCTCCATCAGCCTGAGCGCCACCCGGCTGTCGGCGGGGACCTCGGTGGCGAGCCTTCGCCACCAGCGCACGGACCTGTTCCAGTCTCCCTGACGCTCCGCATCCTCGGCAGCCGACTCGAGCGCATCGCGGTAGCGGGTCGCGAGCGTCCGGCGCTCGCCCTCGAGCCACGCATCGAAGGGCCGGTTCCCACGGAGCACGAACCCGTCCATGAACGGCCCCGTGTATCGCCCCGCCGCCGCCTCCGGACCCCCTTCCTCCAGAGCACGCTCGAAGGCCGCGGCGTCCGAGTCCACGAGCCCAGGGTCGAGCCGGAGCCGATCGGCCACCGAAAGGATCGCTCCGCTCCCCAGTTCCGTGCGGTGCATGTAGACGAGATCCGAAAGTCGCTTGCGGGCCCGCCGCATGGGCACGTCGGGCCAGAGGAGACGCGCCGCCTTCTCGCGGGTCAACGGGATGCCGGGGCTCCGGGCAAGGACCGCAAGCAGCGCCAGCGGACGTGCCTGGACGCACCTCCGTACCCGAGAGCCCGGGTGGCTCTCGAGGTGGACGCCTCCGAGAAGGATCAGGCGATGCATCGGCCCTCCCCGCCCGGCTCGGGCGGCGGAACAGCGCGCGGCGACTCCCGGGGGCGCGTCGATCGAGAACGAATCGAGATCCGAGCGATACCCCCGTCACATTCATGCAAGGCTTCGGGGCACCCGCGCAAGGAAAATCGGGGCCCCGGCTTCCAGTCACCTTCGGTCCCGAGTCGCTTATGCAACCGCAGAGAGAACAGCGCACCCGCCCCCTGGCGCTTGCCGTCGCCGTCCTTCTCGCCCTCGCCGCAGCACCCGCCGAGGCCCAGACCCTCCCGGGCCCCGATGATCCCGTGGCCTACGCCGAGAGCGCCGGGATCCCCGAGATCGCCTCCGATGCCACGATCCTCGACGCCGAGATGAACGTCCTCCGGGAGGGCACGAACGGCTGGACGTGCATGGCGATCCCGGGCGCACCCATGTGCGTCGACGAGCAGTGGATGTCCTGGCTCGACGCTTACGTGAACCAGCTCCCCCAGGCCGAAGTCACCGGCATGGGGGTCGCGTACATGCTTCGCGGCGACGAAGGCGCGAGCAACATCCATCCCTACGACACCGAGCCCGGTGCCGAGAACGAGTGGGTCGTGACCGGACCGCACATCATGCTGATCGTGCCCGACCCGGGGGTGCTCGATTCGCTCCCCACCGACCCCGCCGAGGGAGGGGCGTACGTGATGTGGCGCGGACATCACCTCGTGCACGTGATGATTCCCGTCGAGCCCGACGCGGTCCGGATGATCCGCCCTTGAGACGCTGGTGAGATGCACGGGGGACGATGCCGAGTCGGCCCACGCTGATCCTTTCGGAGGCGCTGCATCCACGAAACGCTTCCGAACGAGGTCCGACCCATGCCCCTCCCCGAGCCCACCCCCCTCGTCTCCGGCCTCGGCGGGGCCATCGGAGGCGACTTCCGCGCGGTCCTGAATCGCCTCTACTTCGTCGAGTTCGACGGGAAGCTCTCGCGCCTGGACCTGGTCCCGAGGGCCCGGATCATCCGGCGGGGGACCGTCACGATTCCCGGGACCCACACCCTGGACCTGGACACGGGAACCGTGAGCGCGGGTGCGTCCGCCGACATCTGGTGGCAGCAGATGACGACCACCACCCGGCAGCTCACACCCGTGAACGGGGCCCGCCTTCACCGCCTGGGCCCTGCCAGCTTCCTCCTCGTCAGCTACCCTGAGCTGATGGCGCTCGGCTATGGCGACGACCCGATCACCGGAACGCCAGGCCCGGGGAACCTGATGACCCCGGGGACGGTGGTGGCGGTCCGGACCAACGGGGGGAACTACGCGAAGATCCAGGTCGTGAGCGACGGCTACGACCTTCGCGTCCGGTACGTGACCTACCGGCCCGCCTCGGCCTACCGGGTCCTGGGCATCGGGTACAGCCAGCCGGAGGACGTGGCCCTTTCGGCAGATGGGACCCGTGCATGGATCACCGAGCGCACCGGGAACCTGCTCCGGGTGGAGCTCTCGAGCCCGGCGCGGAGTTCGGCCGTCGTGGTGGCATCCGGCCTCACGGCGCCGCACCAGATCGCCCTCGACGAGGCCCACGGACGTGCCTACGTGGTGGAGCATGCCGCAAACGGTCGGCTCGTGCGGATCGACCTGGCCACGGGCGCGGTCACGACGCTCCTGACCGGGTTGTCGCGGGCGGTAGGGCTTCTCCTTGACGCCGAGGGGACCTCGGCCTGGGTCAGCGAGCAGGGAAGCACCCCGGGGAGTGGGCGAATCGCGCGATACCGCCTCGACACGGGGCAGAGCCAGGAGGTGGCCACCGGGCTCGTGAACCCCTTCTTTCTGAGGTGGACCGATCCCGGTGAGACGGGGATCCTGGTCGCCGAACGGGACCCGGCCAACCGGATCACCCGGGTGGAGCTGGCCACGGGCGGCGGGGGGCCGTCAACCCGTGTGGTTGCACAGGGCGTTCCGTCCCGCCCCTCGAGCGTGGTCCTCGTCTCGGAGACGGATCTCCTGGTCCTGAGCGACTCGGTGATCTCGCGGGTGGCGCTCGCGGGCTCCGTCCTGGATCCGGCCGGGCCGCTGCTGCTGGGCATCGGGCACGTTCCCGCCGACCGCATCTCGCGCGTGGCCAATCCGGCCCGGTCGGGATACGCCGACACCACGCCCCTGGCCGACTACTT
>JBJHBX010000397.1:0-3391 GCA_050485725.1 Gemmatimonadales bacterium
CCACGCCATGCAGATCCTCCCGCTGGGCGCCGCCGGCACCGTCACGGGATCACGTTTCCTGATCGAGGCGGGGCGCACGCGGGTGCTCGTGGACTGCGGCCTCTTCCAGGGACTCAAGAACCTCCGCCTCCGGAACTGGCGGCCCTTTCCGATGGCCCCGGACCGGATCGACGCGGTGGTGCTGACCCACGCGCACCTGGACCACTCCGGATACCTCCCGGTCCTCGTGCGGGAGGGCTTCCGGGGTCCAGTCCACGTGACCCCGCCCACCCGCGACCTCGTGCCGATTCTCCTGGCCGACGCCGGACGCCTCCAGGAAGAGGACGCACGCTACGCGAGCCGAAAGGGCTTCTCGAAGCACGCCGAGCCCCGCCCCCTCTTCACCGAGCGCGATGCGGCCCGGGCCGCACGGCAGCTCGAGCGCACGCCCTTCGGCCTGGCCTTCAGCCACGGGGGCCTCACCTTCACCTTTCACCGGGCCGGCCACATCCTGGGTGCCGCTTCCGTCGAGGTCCATCACCGCGACGCGGGGAGCGTGCTTTTCTCCGGAGACCTGGGGCGGCCGAACGACCTCCTCGTTCCCCCGCCGGCTCCACGGGTCCCCACCGACCGGGTGGTCCTCGAGAGCACCTATGGCGACCGGAACCACGAGGATGGCGACCCGCTGGAAGAGCTTGCCGAAGCGGTCACCCGCACCGCGTCGAGGGGCGGCGTCCTGCTGATTCCCACCTTCGCGCTGGGGCGGGCGCAGACGATCGCAGTGGCGCTCCACCGGCTGCGCGAATCGGGCCGCATCCCCGCCATTCCGAAGTTCCTGGACTCCCCGATGGCCATCGAGATGAGCGAGGTGCACCAGGCCCACGCGGGGGAGCTGCGCATCGCGCCCCACGAGCTCGATGCCGCCCTGGAAACGGTGGAGCGGGTCGTCTCGGTCGACGCGTCGAAGGCGCTCCACCACAGGAACGGCCCCATGGTGATCCTGGCGGGAGCCGGCATGCTCACCGGGGGGCGGATCCTTCACCACCTCCGGCGCTTCGGCCCCGATCCGAAGGCGACCCTCCTCCTGGTCGGCTTCCAGGCCGAGGGCACCCGGGGGCGCGAGCTCGTGCGCGGGACCCGCACCCTGCGCATCCACGGGGAATCGGTGGACGTGCGTCTCGAGGTGGTGCGCATCGAAGCCTTCTCGGGGCACGCCGGGCAGGACGAGCTGATCGACTGGCTCCGCACCTCGACACCCGCCGCCGTCTCGCTGGTGCATGGCGAGCCCGGACCCGCCGACGTGCTCAGGCGCGAGATCGGGGTGCGGCTGGGTTGGGATGCGGAAGTTGCGGAAGAGGGCGTCCCGCTGGGCGATGGTCGGGCCCGGCCCCCCGGAAGACCGGAAGGCGACTGACGGCGGCCCGACCCATCGAGGCTCGATCCCCCGACGCACGACCCCCCGACGCACGACCCCCGCGAGCACGACCCCCCGCCAGCGCCCGGGCCCAACGCCCGCCCACCGCCTCTACCGGGGCACCCCTCGCCAGCGCCCCGTGGCCGGCGGCTGTACCGGCTGTGGCAGGCTTCCCAGGTAGTCGATCAGGCCGTCCACGTCGATGGGCCCGGTCCGCTCGAGCTCGCCCTCGGCCAGGAGGACGAAGCCGTCGCCCCCGAGCGCCAGGAACTCGGTGGTGCCGATCGAGAGGCGGTCGTCCGGGCCGACCTCGGGGCCCGGCACGCCGTCCGGCCCCGCGCGCAAGACCCGAACGACCCGCGACCCCCGCGGGCGCGCGGCATCGACCTCGACCTGGATCCCCGACAGGTGGATCCACGGAGTGGCCTCGTCAGTAAGGCCGAATTCGAGGATCTCGCGGAGAAGTGCCCCGTTCACGTGCACCCGCACGAGCTCGTTCTGGAAGGGCTGGAACTCGTAGAGGAGCCCGTAGGTGGCCTCGCCCGCCGGAAGGCTCCGCCGCAGGGAGCCGTTGTTCACGAGCCCGATGTCGGCGCCCGTCGCCCAGCGCTGTGCGTCGGCGAGCAGGTTCCCCGCCGGGTTCTCGCGGGGCCGGCGCTCCGCATTCGTCATCGAGTCGGCGAGGACCGCCACCGCCCGGTCCAGGATGGGGCCCACCTCGGCCACCCACCGGGCGACGACGGCGGCCACCGCGGTGTCGGGGTCGACGTCGGCGGCGCGGGGCACCGGGATCGCCCGGTGGACCACCCGGGCGGCCTCTCCGGGGCGCCGCTCGAGCCGGCTGACCGTGACCCCCCGGCCGTAGGCGGGAGCCTGCACCACCGGAATCCCGTTCACGTCGAAGAGGTTCCGGAGGTGGGTGTGTCCGCCCACCACCAGGTCGGGTCGCTCCCTCACCGCCTCGAGCACGTCGACCAGGTGGCCCCGGCACCCCGTCGAGGGGGCCTCGGGGTCGGTGCCGTCGGGGTCGCCGGCCTCGTCGCAGACGGCGCCGACATGGGTGGTCACGATCACGAAGTCGACCCCCTGGTCGCGGAGTGCGCGAACCCCCCGGTCGATGGCCGGGGCCTCGGGGCCGAAGCGGAGGTCGCCGGTCCGCCCCGCCATGACGATGTCCGGCGTGGCGGCAAGCGCCACCCCGACCACCCCCACGCGGACCCCGTCGCGCTCGAGCACGGTCCAGGGCTCGATCCACTCGGGGGGCGCGTCGGCGCCGCCGGTGAAGACGTTCGCGGCAAGCCAGGCGAAATCACTCTCGGCGATGCGGGCCCGAAGGGTGTCGAGCCCCCAGTCGAACTCGTGGTTTCCGAGGACCGAGGCGTCGAGCCCTTTCCGGTTGTGCAGGTCGATGGCGCCTCGTCCCCAGCTCAGGTTCGAGATCGCGGTGCCCTGCATGATGTCGCCCCCCGACAGGAAGACGGTGGGACCGTCGAAGCGGACCCGGGCCGAGTCGAACCAGGCCGCGAGCACGGCGGAGCCCCCGATCGTGTCGCCGCCCACCACCTCGGGAAGGAAGCGGCCGTGCCAGTCGTTCGTGTGCAGCACCTGCAGCGTGAGGGGAGCGAGCGTGACCGGGGCGTCCGCGGGGGCCGGCGCCGGCGTCGGGGGGGGCGCCGGCGCGCAACCGGCCAGGGCCAGGGCGAGGGCGAAAGCTGCGAAGGCCGCAAGTCGCGCCGCCGCTACGGGCGCGGCCATCACGTGCGCGGCCGCGAGGGGGGCGGGGCCCGCCTCCCGGAAAGGCGTTCGGCGAATCATCGAAGTCGGACCTCCTTGACCAGGGCCCCGAGGGGGACGGCGCGGGTCGCCTCACCGTCGAGCAGGAAGAGTATGTCGCGTGTCGATCCGATCAGCTTGCCGCGGAGCTCCTCGTCGTCGGCGAAGCGCACGACCACGTCGGTCCTGGTCCGCACGTCGGCCTCGGCCCGCTGCGCGTAGCGG
>JBJHBX010000398.1:0-3379 GCA_050485725.1 Gemmatimonadales bacterium
GGAGAGGGTGCGCGGGCCCTTTCGTGGGTCGCCCGGGACACGTCGAAGCCGGGACGAGGGAAGGGCGAGCACTGGGTGCTCCATGGGGCTCCCGAATGGTCCCTGTCGAACCTCGAAACGCCGGGGGACGATGCGGCCGATGCCCTGCTCGGGGCGTTCGCGACCCTCGTGGCCGATGCGGGAGGCGCCGAGAATCCCCTTCCGGGGGTGACCGAGGCGGTGCCCCACCGCTGGCGTTACGCCCGCCCTGCGGAAGGGGGGAGCGTGGGGTACCTCTGGGATGCGAAGGGACGGATCGGTGTCGCGGGCGACGCGCTCGGCGGCGGTCGGGTGGAGGGCGCCTTCACGAGCGGGACACGCCTCGCGGGGCGCATCCTGCTCGAGCTGGCCGCCCGGCGGGCGGACCCCCCCCGCGTCAGTAGCGGAGGAGGCTCGCCCCCCAGGTGAAGCCGGCGCCGAAGGCGGCCAGGCAGACCAGGTCGCCCCGGTTCACCTTCCCCGCCTCCACCGCCTCCGACAGGGCAATGGGAATCGATGCCGCCGTCGTGTTTCCGTAGCGCATGATGTTCGAGGCGACCCGGTCCTCGGGAAGCCCCATGCGCTGCCGCACGGCCTCGGTGATCCGGAGATTCGCCTGGTGCGGCACCAGGAAATCCACCTCCGAGGGATCGAGCCCCTCGGCCTCGAGCACCTCCTGGATCACGGCGGGGAACTTCGTGACCGCGTGGCGGAAGACCTCCCGGCCATTCATGTAGGGCGCCGTGAGCCCCGCCTCGATCTGGTCCGCCGAGAAGAACGGGTCATCCTTCGACCCGGGCTTCACGACGCACAATTCGAGGGCGTACTTCCCGTCGGCGTGGAGCCTGTGCCCGAGGATGCGGCTCGTCGGAGCCTCGCCCTCGACGGCCTCGATGCAGGCCGCTCCCGCCCCGTCGCCGAAGATGACGGCGGTGTCCCGCCCCTCGGTGGTCATGCGGAGGCCCCGCGAGTGGACCTCCGCACCGACCACGAGGACGCGCCGGGCCATGCCCATCCGGACCCAGGCATCGGCCACCGAGAGCGCGTAGACGAAGCCCGAGCACTGGTTTCGGACGTCGAGGGCTCCCACCTGCCCGAGTCCCAGTGCGTGCTGCAGGAGCGCCCCGTTCCCGGGGAAGTACAGGTCCGGCGAAAGGGTGGCGAAGATCACGTGGTCCACCTCTTCCGGCTCCCACCCGGCCCGGGCCATGGCGTTTCGGGACGCGGCGACCGCGAGGTCGGTGCAGCTTGTCTCCGCGTCCACGAAACGCCGTTCCACGATCCCGGTGCGCTCCCGGATCCACTCGTCCGAGGTGTCCATCAGCGCGGCGAGCTCGTCGTTCGTGACGACCCGCTCGGGAAGGTGGTGGCCCAGCCCCGCGACGCGCGCGAAGGTCGGCATCAGAAGAAGCTCACCCTTTCGCGCGCCATGATCCGGTTCAGGTCGTAGAGAATGGTGACCTCCGTCGTCGTCAGGTTCTCGCCCGCGTCGTAGGGCGATGCGGGGGTGAAGCGGTCCATGTCGAAGCCGTCGGGTATGAAGGTCGGAACCACCCGCTGCGTTCCCGGATCGCCGGCACTGATGCTCGGGTTCGCGTCGATCTCGCGCAGCATCATCGGCAGGCGGATGCCCAGGTCCGACATGCGACGCCCCTCGAGGAACAGGATCTCCTGGCGTGCCAGGTGGAAGGCGTGCCAGGTCTCCTCGGTGCCGGTGAGTGCCCGTACCGAGTCGGCGTCGAGGGAGGTGCCCGACACGGTGGGCACCTGGACCTGCCCCGGGCGGCTCTGGACGAGCCCCGCCCGGAAGGGTGATTCGGGGTCGGCGCGCACGGTGATCGAGGCGTCGCGCGGCCGGATCGTCAGGTCGCCGTTCAGCCGCTCGTCGTTGTCGTTGAAGGTGGAGACCGGGCGGGCGCGAGCGACCTCGATGGCCGACGCCACCCGGCTCCGCGCCTCGGACAGGTTCCCCGCGGCGAGCGCGGCCTCGGCCAGGATCAGGTGCATCTCCTCGGCCTTGGCGATGGGTACCGAGGCGGAAAGGCTCGTGTACTTGGGGTCGAGGAAGTCCAGGCGCGGCAGCGGCTGCATCTCCTTCAGCGCGCGCTGCGTGTTGAAGACGAAGGCCTGGTTCGTGATCGATGACGCGTCGTAGCCCTGCACCGCCAGGTAGTTCGCATCGGCCGACAGGACCGCCTGCGCGAACTGCGCGGCCTGGCCGGCGTTTCCGCCGATCCGGTGCGCCCGCGCCAGCGCCGCGCGGCTCCGGTTCGCGAACTCGCCCGACGCCGATTCCTGGATCGACCCCTCCAGGTCGCTGATCGCCCGCGACAGGAGTTCCGAGGCCGGAACCGGCGGACCGCTTACCTCCTGCGGTGCCGCCGTGAAGTTCTCGGCGAGCATCAGGAGCGCCATGCCCCGGTAGTAGCGGATCTCGGCCCGCTGGCCGGCGGTGGCCGTTCCGTCGCCGGGCACGATGTCGTCGAGGACGAAGGCCGCGAGCGCCCGGAGCTCCTGGAGGTTCCAGTAGAGCCCGGTGGCCGTGGCCGTCCCGTTCACGATGTTCGGGGTGATGTTCCGGGGGCTGTCGTACTCGCCGTCGAGCCCCGTTCCATGGATCGAATAATTGTCGCTCACGACCTCGGTCAGCACGATCGTGCCGTTCACCGCACGGGCGAACTGCGCGCGGAGCCCGGGCAGGAGCGCCGCCGTGGGTTCAGGCGCGCGGGCCAGGTCATCGGAGGTGGTCAGGGGGTTCTCGACGTTCGTCGGGTCGAGGAAGTCGCATCCCGTGGCGGTCACCGCCACGGCCAGTGCCAGCAGGGCTCCCTTCAGCGGGAGCATCGATGTCGTTCTCATGCGTCTCGTGCTCCGTCAGAAGGTGAATTCGAGGCCGAACCGGAAGGCCTTCGGGGGAGACATGGTGATCGAGCTCTCGCCGCCCAGTGCGAGCCCGCCGCCCGAGGGGTTGAGCCCGCTCAGTTCGGGGTCGATCAGCGGGTTCTTCGACCAGATCCAGGCGTTCCGGAGCGAGAAGAAGGCGGCACCGCTCTGCGCGCCGACACGAGACGCCAGGTCGGCGCCCAGCGAGTAGCGGGCCGAGATCTCGCGGAGCTTGAACCAGTCACCGTCGTAGATGAATTCCGAGCGGGCGGCACTCTGCGCGTAGCGCGCGCCCGGCTGCCCGGCGGCGTTGTACCGGATCGGGTAGGTGTACCCTTCCTCGAGGATCTCGCGGCGGTAGATGCCGTTGAAGGTGGACCAGACCGAGCCGAAGTCCATGACCTTGTGTCCCGCGGCCCAGTCTCCCAGCGCCGAGAGCGTCAGGTTCCGGCCCAGCGACAGGCGCGTCGACACGCTC
>JBJHBX010000399.1:0-3376 GCA_050485725.1 Gemmatimonadales bacterium
CCGGCCATGGCCGCGGTGGCGTAGAGCTGCCGGTGCCGGAGGATGAAGGGGATCTCGGCGGTGAGCACGTCGCGGATCATGCCGCCGGCGACCCCGGTTATGACCCCCACGACGAGCACGCTGAGCGCGGGAAGCCCGGCCTCCTGCGCGATCTGGGCACCACTCACGACGAAGAAGGCGAGGCCCGCCGCGTCGGCGAGCTCGAGGGCGTGCTCCGGGGTGCGCCAGCGCCGCGCCGAAGCCACCGTCAGGAGCGCCACCGTGATGATGACCGCGAGGTAGGTGGGGTTTCCCATCCAGAACACCTGCCCCCGGTCCATCAGGAGGTCCCGCAGCGTCCCGCCCCCGATGGCGGTGACGATGGCGAGGACCACCACCCCGAACAGGTCCAGCTTCTTGCGCCCCGCGGCAAGAACACCGCTCACCGCGAAGACCGAGACCCCGGCCAGGTCGAGAAGGTAGAGGGTCACGGGCGGCCGCCCGCGCCCGCGCCCCCCGGACCCGCACGGCCCGGCTCAGGGCCCGCACCCCCTTCATCCCAGGGCACATAGCTCCCGTCGGACGAGAGCCGCCACACCGGCCCGAAGCGCTCGAGCCCGGGCCCGAAGCGCTCCGCATCCCCCACCAGCAGAATGACCATGGCACCGGGATCGAGGTGCGTCCGCACGACCTCGTGCACCGCGTCGGGCGTCACCTGCTGGATCGCCTCCAGGTAGCGCTCGAGCCAGCCGTCGGGGAGTTCCTGCGCCCGGTCGGCCATGCGGCGGTTCACGACCTGGCCGGGGGTCTCGAAGGCGAAGACGTACCCGTTCACGACCTGGTCCAGCGCGAGCTGGACCTCGTCGCCAGAGGGCGGGGCGGCGCGGAAGTCCTCGAGGATCTCGAAGAGGAGCTCCACCGCCTCGACGGTGCGCTCGGGGCGCGTGGCGGTCACGGCCCCGACGAGTCCCTCGTAGCGGATCGGCGTGGTCCAGATCGACGAGGCCCCGTAGGCCAGCCCCCGCTCGGTGCGCACGCGCTGGAAGAGGCGCGAGGTGAAGCCCCCGGCCCCGAGAATCATGTTCGCGATCCGCGATGCGAAGAAGTCGGGCGAGTCCTCCTGCCGGATGCCCCCGGGTCCCGCCACGACGATCGTGGTCTGCTCGACGGGGCGGGGAAGGATCCAGACGCCGCCGCCGCGCCGAAGGTCGGGGAGGGGAGCCTCGGGGAGCGGCGCCTCGCAGGGGGGCCACGCATCGAGGAAGCGCTCGACCCGGGGCCGGGCCTCGGCCCACGACAGGTCGCCCGAGATCCCGACGATCAGGTTCTCGCGGCAGTGGGTCATGGCGTGAAGCCGCCTGAGCCGTGCGTCGGAGAGGGCGTCGTCCGAGATCTCGTCTTCGGTGAAGACCCACCCCACCGGGTGATCCCCGAAGACCAGCCGGTTGAACTCGGCGAAGGCCAGCGACCCGGGGTCCTCCTCGCGCCTCCGGATGCGCTCCCGCTCCTGCCCCATCCAGACCTCGACGGCGTCGCGGTCGAAGCGGGGCTCGAGGAGAAGCTGGCGCAACAGGTCGAGGGAGGGGTCGAGCCGCTCCGAGAGCGTGTTGAGCGCCGCGAAGCTTCCCCCGCCTCCGCTTCCCAGCGAGAGCTGTGCCGCGAGCAGGTCGAGGCGCGCTTCGAGGCTGTCGGGCTCGAGGTCGCGGGTGCCCCCGGCGCGAAGGAGCGAGACGAGCGCCGTCATGGCCGGGGCATCGTCGCGGGCGACCCGGTTCACCCCGCCCCGCACCTGCAGGTAGAGGTCGACCAGCGGGAAGGCGCGGTCCTCGAGGTGAAAGACCGGCACCCCTCGCACCGTGTGCTCCGAGGCCTCCGGGGGGGTGAAGACGAGCTGCGGGTATTCGAGGGCGAGGGCCGCGTCCCGCCCGATGGGGCGCAGGGGCACGTTCACGGTGTCGGCCGCGATGGCCATGGACACGGCAAGCACGACCCCGATCACGGTGCCTCCGGCCGCCGAAGAACCCCGACCGTGCGCCCCTCGCGCACCAGGTACCGCTCCGCCACCGCCGAGATGTCTTCGGCGGTCACGGCCTGCATCCGGGCCTGGATCTCGAAGGTGCGTCGCCAGTCGTCCCAGGCGGCGGTCGAGCCCGCGAGCTGGAAGGCGAGCCCCAGGTTCGAGACCAGCCGCCGCACCCGCGCCGCCTCGAGGCGCGTCCGCACCCGCTCGAGCTCGAAATCGCTCGGGGGCTCGGCCACGATGCGCCGAAGCTCCTCGTCGATGATCGCCTCGATCGCCTCCGGGGTGTGTGGGGCGAGCGGCGCGCTCTGGATCGTGAAGAGCCCCGGGTCGCGCCCCCCCGGCGAGAGCCCCGCGGTGACGTAGCTCGCCACGCGTTCGTCGCGCACGAGCCGCCGGTAGAGCCTTGCATCCCTCCCCCCGACGAGCACGTTCGCGAGCATCGAGAGGGCCGGAAGCTCCGGGTCGTCGCCTCCCCCCACCTTCCACCCGATCATGAGCTGCGGTTCGGCATCGTCGAGGACCTCGATCCGCCGCTCGCCGCGCTGCTCCGGCTCTCGCACCAGGAGGGGTGGTGGGGGCCCCCGCGCCTCGATGGGACCGAAGTAGGCCTCGGCCCACGCCACCGCCGAGTCGGGCTCGATGGCCCCGACAATGGCCACCACGGTGTTTCCGGGGCCGTAATGGTCACGGTAGAAGGCCTCGACCTGCCGGCGCCCAAGGTTCCGGATGTCGTCCATGTGCCCGATGGGCGCAACACCGTAGGGGTGCACCCGGAAGGCCGTGCCCATGAAGGTCTCCCAGAGGCGCCCGCCGGGGTCCGACTCGAGCCGGGCGCGCCGCTCCTCCTCGACCACGTCGAGCTCGGCGAAGAACTCCCGGAACACCGGGTTCCGCATGCGGTCGGCCTCGAGCACGAACCAGAGTTCGGCCCGGTTCGCGGGGAGCTCCACGTAGTACTCGGTGGTCTCGTACGTGGTCGTGGCGTTGAGCCCCCGGGCACCCTGGCGGGAGAGGATCTCGTCGAATTCGTTCGGGACGACGTGGGCGCGCGCGGAATCCTCGAGGATGCGGAGCCGGTCGGCGAGGCGTGCGAGCTCGGCGTTCCGGGCCCGGGTGGCCGCCGTGTCGGCGGGAAGGGGCGAGGGGCGCCCCCGGGCCCGGCGGAGGGAGTCGTGGACGGCGTCCATGGCCTCGAAAAGCCGCCGCTCGGCCTCGACGTCGGTGGTGCCCACCGTGGTCGACCCCTTGAAGAGCAGGTGCTCGAGCATGTGGGCGGTGCCCGTGGAGCCCAGTGCCTCGTTCACGCTCCCGGCCGGCACGTGGACCACGAAGGACACGGTGGGCGAGGTGTCCCGGCGGAGCACCAGGAAGCGC
>JBJHBX010000400.1:0-3371 GCA_050485725.1 Gemmatimonadales bacterium
TCCTCCGGGGGACGATGCGCTACTCGATGGGCCCTGCGGACCCCGAGCCCTTCATCGCGAGCTACCGGGCCGCGGAGCGCCAGGTCTACGCGAACGAGATCCACCTGACCCAGGCGCAGGCCGCCGAACTCGACCGCTTCGTCCGCTGGAACTTCCAACCCGAGAATCGGCCCTACATCTACGACTACTACCGGGACAACTGCTCCACCCGCCTGCGCGATGCGCTGGACCTCGTCCTGGGCGGCGAGCTCCGCGCCCGTTTCGAGGACGTCCCCACGGGGCGGAGCTACCGCTGGTACTCGCGCCGGCTCGTGCAGGTGACCGGGTGGGTCGACCAGGGACTCTCCTTCCTGCTGGGGATGCGCGGCGACCCGCCGATCACGGCGTGGGAGGCCATGTTCCTTCCGGTCGAGCTGATGCAGTACCTGGAGCAGGTCGAGATCACCGGCGAGGACGGCGTCCCCCGCCCCCTCCTGGGCCCCCGCGAGGTCTGGGTCGAGGCCGGCAGGCCGCCCCTCCCGGCCCGGCCCCCGGGCATCTCGCTGGAACTCGTGATGCTGGCCGTGGGCGCGGCACTCCTCCTGGGCTGGCTGGGCGGTCGCGTGACGGCCGCGCCCTCGCACCTCGGCCCCCGGGTCGCACTCGCCGTGGTCGCCACCGCGTGGGGGCTCTTCGCCGGTGCCCTGGGGCTGCTTCTCGTCCTGGCATGGTTCACGGACCACCACTTCATCCAGGCGAACCTGAACCTCTTCTACCTGAGTCCGCTGGCACCCGTCGCCGCCCTCCTCCTCCTTGTCGCGCTGACCTCGCCTGCGCGGGCCCTGGGCCGCTGGGGACAGGGCGCCTTCCTCCTCGCCGCCCTGATCGCCGGGGTCTCGCTCGTTGTCTTCCTCCTCCAGGTGGCCGGCCCCCTCCGGCAGGGGAACGCCGATGTCCTCCTGGTGGGCATTCCCCTGAACCTCGGGGCGGCCGTCGCGGCTTGGCGGGTCGCGGGCGGCAGGTCTACATTTCGCCGGCTCATCCCCGGGACGCTCCCGGGAGGGGGAAGCCAGCCAGCCCAGGGACCCCGAGGCAACCGATCCGCATGAAGCGCATCCTCGTCACCGGCGCCGCCGGCCAGATCGGCACCGAGCTCGTCGTGCGCCTCCGCGAGCTCGCGGGGCCGGAGGCCGTCCTCGCCACCGATCTGCGTACCCCGGGACCGGACCATCCGGCGGTCGCGGGCGGGCCCTTCCGGGCGCTGGACTGCACCCGGGGCGAAGAGGTGGCCGCCGCCGTCCGTGCGCATCGCCCGGACACGGTCTTCCACCTGGCCGCCCTCCTCTCGGCGGTCGGAGAGCGCGACCCGCTCATGGCCTACCGGGTGAACCTGGGCGGCCTCGTCGAGGTGCTGGAGGTGGCCCGGACCGAGGGGTTTGCCGTCTTCACCCCGTCGTCCATCGCGGCCTTCGGACCCGGCGCCCCGCGCGATCCGACCCCCCAGGACGCGGTGCAGCGTCCGACCTCGATGTACGGGGTCACGAAGGTGGCGGGCGAACTCCTCTGCGACTACTACCACCGGAAGTTCGGGGTCGACACCCGAGGGCTCCGCTACCCCGGGCTGATCTCGCACACCGCGCCCCCCGGGGGCGGCACGACCGACTGGGCCGTCGAGATCTTCCACGAGGCCGTCCGTCGCGGCCGCTACACCTGCTTCCTGGGCCCCGACACCCAGCTCGACATGATGTACATGGACGACGCCGTCCGGGCCGCCATCGAGCTGATGGAGGCCGACCCCGCGCGGCTCAGGCATCGGAACGCCTTCAACGTCACGGCCTTCCAGCTCACACCGGAATCTCTGACCGCGGTCATCAGGCGCCGGCTCCCGGGCTTCGAGATCGACTACCGCGTCGACCCGGTCCGGCAGGCCATCGCCGACTCGTGGCCCCGGAGGCTCGACGACTCAGCCGCCCGCGAGCAGTGGGACTGGGTCCCGGGACACGACGTCGAGGCCATGGTCGACGCCATGCTCCTTGCCCTGACCCCGGTGGAGGTCCGCTGAGGCGGGCCGACCGCCCCGACCTCGCCCCCGCTCGATCGCCGACCCGCGCATCCCTCGCACCCGAGTTCCCATGCCCCACGACCGCCTCCTTGCCGCACTCGACGCCCACGTCGCCGACCTCGAATCGAGAGGCACCGCGAAGGGGGCCGAGTACGTCGTGACCCGCGCCCTTCCGCCGACGCCGGAACGGGGTCCCCGCTTCTTCCTGGAGGGACACGGCGAGCGGGCCTTCCTCCGGTTCAACTCGAACTCGTACCTGGGGCTCTCCTTCCTGCCGGAGCTCGTCGAGGCCGAGGAGAAGGGGGTCCGGGCCTTCGGGGCGGGCCCCGGCGCCGTGCGCTTCATCAGCGGGACCTACGCCGCGCACCGCGACCTCGAGGCACGCCTCGCCGCCTTCCACGACCGCGAGGCCGCGATGATCTTCTCGTCGGCCTACGCCACGGTGCTCGGAACGCTGGTGCCCCTGATCACCCCCGACACGGTCGTCGTCTCGGACGAGCTGAACCACAACTGCATCATCAACGCGATGCGGCTGGCGCGCCCGGCGGCCAAGGTGGTCTACCCGCACCTCGACCTGGACGCCCTCGATCGCGCCCTCGTCGAGCACGAGGGGAAGGCGGCGCGGGCGGTGGTCGTCACCGACGGCATCTTCTCGATGCGCGGCGACCATGCACCCCTCGACCAGATCATGGCGCTGGCCCGCGCCCACGACCACCGCTACCCCGAGAACGTGGCGGTCGTGGTGGACGACTCCCACGGCGTCGGAGCCTTCGGGGCCACCGGCCGGGGAACGGAGGAGTTCACCGGGGCACCGCCCTGCGACGTGCTGATCGGCACCCTCGGAAAGGCCTTCGGGGTGAACGGGGGCTACGTGGCGGGCCACGCCTCCCTGGTCCGCTTCCTCCGCGAGAGCGCGCCCACCTACATCTACTCGAACCCCATTACCCCGGGTGAGGCCATGGCCACCTCGGCGGCGCTCGCCATCGTGGACTCCCCCCGGGGGGTCGCGCTCCTCGAGCGCCTGCGGCGGCTGACCCGGTACTTCGAGGCGGGGCTCGAGCGGATCGGCATCGAGACGATTCCGGGCGAACACCCGGTGGTACCGCTCATGATCCGCGATACCGAGCGGACCCGCGCCCTGGTGCGGCACCTCTTCGACGACGGGGTCCTCGTGACCGGGCTGACCTTTCCGGTGGTGCCGCGTGGCGACGAGGAGATCCGGACGCAGATCAATGCCGATCACACCGAGGGCGACATCGACCGCCTGCTGACGAGCCTCGAGACCTTCCAGAACCGGCTGTAGAATCTCTTCGGATCTTCCGTTCCCGGG
>JBJHBX010000401.1:0-3357 GCA_050485725.1 Gemmatimonadales bacterium
CGGGTGGTCCACCTCGGGGGAGGGCGATTCCACGAGCAAACGGAGACGGCGCATGCTGTCCACGCCTGACGCCGATGTGGTGCGCCGCGAGACGCGGCTGGCAGCGATGCGGACCATCCTGGATCCGGAACGGATGCTGGAACTCCTTCGGAGGGAACGGCCGGATTCGGGTCTGGAGGCCCTGCGGTGCACCTACGTGCGCTACAAGCCGGGTACGCGCGTCCTCGTCGGGTATGAGTCGCGAGACGACCGGGGGCGCGTCGTCCTGATGCACGCTTGGGGGGTGCCCGATGCTGATGCGAAGAAGCTCAGGAAGGGATGGGAGCGGGCCCTCGCTGCCGCCATCGCGGGGCAGGGCGGCGAGAAACCCGTCCGCGTCCCCGGGTTGAACCTGCTCGTCAGCTTCTTCCCGTACGATCGACGACTGCCGGCGCTCGCTCGGGTTCTGGGACCGGGCAGCTACCATGGCACCTCCGGGCTTCGGGGGAGAGACCGCCATTCGATCCATCCGGAGCCGGTTGAAGCAGCGTGCCTCTCCTACAAGCCGGAGAGGCGCGCCGTTTTCAGGGTCGGGGCGGAGGGGGCGCTGGATACCCTCGGTATCCCCCCAGGCGCCTGGGGGCGCGGATCCGCCGCACTCCGCTTCTACACCCCCCATGGCTTCCGGCCAGCGTACCGGGGGATCCGGGCGTTCTCGAGCGGGACGGAGGTCGAACCCTCCGTGGGTGGAGCGCCCTCATTTCGGCTTCCGCGGCTTCTGGGCAGGAGGCGGTCCCTTTCCATCCTCCTTCTGAACTGGATCGAGGGGTCACGGATCCCCGTGGAGAGCTGGGGGACGCCGGGCATCGGGATCGCCCTGGCGAGAGACGCAGGACGACGTCTGGCCGCCCTGCACGGCTCCCCAGCAGAACGCCTTGTGCAGCGCGGGATCCCGTCCGCCGGGACGGGGCTCTGGCGAGCTGGGCGCGGTACCGCATCGGTCCTGCACCCTGGCGAGGGGAGGGGGATCCGACGCGTGGTCCGCGACCTGCACCAGGCACTGCGTGCGCCTTCCGCCGGGCAGGCCCGCGCAGTTCCGATCCACGGGGATCTGCACCCCGACCAGCTTCTGTCCTGCAGCGATGGCCAGCTCGGTCTGATCGACCTGGATCGAGCTCGCCTCGGAGAGGGGATCGAGGACCTGGCCAGCTTCGTGGCTCACCTGGAACGGCGGGCCCTCGAGGGCCAGCTCCCCCCCCCGGAGGTCAGCTCCCTTGAGGCCGCGATCCTCGACGGTTACGCCGAGGCTGGCGGGAGGATCGACCTGGCCCGATACGACCTTCACCGCAGAGCCGCGCTCCTTCGCCTGGCCCCACGGCCCTTCAGGGAGCGCTCCCCGGACTGGTTCACGGTGACCCGGGCGCTTCTCGCCCGGGCGCAGGACGGATCCCGTCGGGCGATCTGCGACGTGCCCCACCTGCCCTGCGCCCAGGGCACTCCCTGAGATGCTTGCTGGCTCGACCCTGAGGCGTTCCTTCTCCATCGTCCGTCACCAAAGCGGGATGTGCAACGACATGAAGCCCTCTCCAGATTCTGTCCCGCGCGACGAACTGCGGGTCGCCGACGATCCACGCATCCCGTGGCTTGCGTCTGCACTAGATCCACGGCAGGCGGGAGCACGCTTTCGCTCCGACGTGCCCGAGCTCCGGCATGGGGAGGCCCGCGTCCTGGAGGCGCGGCTCCTTCGCCACAGGCCCGGTCGACGCGCACTCCTCCAGTATGGGATCGAGGGGGTCGAGGAGCCTCGGGCGATGGTGGGGAAGGTGCGATCGAAAGGGCTGGACCTGGCTTCGTTCAGGGTTCAGAAGGCCTTCTTCGAGGCGAACTTCAACCGATCGTCCTCGGATGAGGTCATCGTGCCTCGCCCGGTGGGAGTCATCCCCAGGTGGCGGATGTGGCTGCAGGGATGGGAAGCCGGCACCCCCCTCGAGTCCATGATCCTGAGCCCCGACCGACGGGATGCGATCGCCCATGTCCGTCGTGTGGGGAGAGCCGCACTTCGCCTGCATGATGCCGGAGTGCGGGCACAAAGGTGCCACGCCGTGGGGGACGAGATCAGGATCCTCTCGTCATGGCTCGAGCGCGCCGGCCGAGCGCGGCCCGAACTGAAAGGCAAGCTGGACCGGATCTTCGCCACCGCGCTTCGGGTGGCAAGGGAGCTCGACGGAGCCCCCACGACCGGGGTGCACCGGGACCTTCATCCGGGACAGTTCCTCGTGGCCTCGGATCGGCTGGTGATTCTCGACTTCGATCTCTATGCGGAGGGCGATCCCGCTCTTGACCACGGCAACTTCCTGGCCCACCTGACGGAGCTTTCGGTTCGCCACTTCGGCGACCCCGGCGAGCTGGATCAGGTGGAAGGCGCATATCGGGAAGAGATATCGCTTGGGCGCGAGGGGCTCGAGCCCCCGCGGATCGACGGATGGCACGCCCTCTCCCTCGCGAGGCACGTGGGCCTCAGCACCGCTCGACCGGGTCGGTCGGATACGACCGAGGCGCTCGTGGAACTGTCCATCGCCAGGCTCGAAGCCGCATCGGCCCCGGTGACCCGCAACGCGCTCCCGGCTCCTGACCCCGCGACCGCGGCAGCGAAGCCGGATCCCCGAGCGCCCGCCGGCCTAGGTTGCTCCACCGGGGCGAAACAGTCAGGGACCGGTCTGCGGGGCGGCGTCGCCCTCCTCGCCCTTCTCCTGCTTCCGGTTGCCGAGGTGCATGCCCAGGTTCGTCACACCTTCACCCCCGGCTTGGACGTCACGACCCTTTACGACTCGAATGTGAACCGACGGGCTCTGGAGTCCCGGGGGCTGGCCGGGGTCGTGACCACGGGAATTGCGCGCTATCGGCGTCGGGCAGAGACCGACTTTCGAGCCGAGTACGAAATCGGCATCCATCGGTACAACGAAGACACGCCGTGGAATCGGGTGAGCCACAAAGCGCGCATGGATGCCCGTC
Organism: Gemmatimonadales bacterium; assembly: GCA_050485725.1. Classification (GTDB taxonomy): domain Bacteria; phylum Gemmatimonadota; class Gemmatimonadetes; order Longimicrobiales; family Gaopeijiaceae; genus SKNW01. The sequence continues at coordinate 2,992 of JBJHBX010000401.1, forward strand.
GACGCGTTGGAAGCCGGGGCACCGCGGGGGTGGTGGCGGAGTTTCAGGTCCGTGGCTCCGGCGAGGACCGTTCGCTGGGTGACCAGCTCTCGGTCGAGCCGTCGATCCGCGCATCGCTGGCCCCCTGGGCCCAAATTCGGTCCCGTCTGATCTCGAGAAAGAGGTGGAATCGGGAGTCGGTGGGTGGGGTCAGTACGGTACGGGCCGAATCGGCGGCTCTCGCCGCCGTGGACCTGCGCCTCGAAGTCGGCGACAGGACGGACCTCGAGTTCGAGATTCGCCACGAGCGAAACCGGTCCGACACGGGTCGGCGGGACTTTCGGGGGCCCCGGCTCGAACTCGCGTTCTCAAGGCAGCTCACCGAAC
>JBJHBX010000402.1:0-3348 GCA_050485725.1 Gemmatimonadales bacterium
GTGGTGCCGCTCCCGGGCGCGGGAGATGGAAGGATGCGCGGCGGTCGAGGTCATGGATGCTCCGGGATGGATGATGGGGATGGGTCCGGGTCGCCGGGGAAGTGCGGCCCGGACGAGGGCCTGGGGAAGACCATTTCCATGGGGAGGCCGGTCGGGTCCAGCTCCGGCGTGGCGGGTAGGGTGTCGAGCACGAGCGGGCCGCCCTCCGCCTGGCCCAGGCGGGCAGTCACGGCCAGCGCCAGGGCGTCGATCACGTCGTCCGGAGCGAGCACGCTGCGCGTCGTCCCGTCGAGAACGCGGCACACGAGCGCCTCCGAGGGGGCGAAGTGGCGTTCCAGGCACCGGATTCGTTCCTCCCGGCCTGCTGCGGAGCGTTTCGGTTGTGCCATGGGGATGCCACGGTTCAGCCCCATGAACGCGAGCTCCGGATGCGCCTCGCGCACCCGCGTCGCGAAGGTGGGGCGTTCGCGCCGCAGGGCCCGGAGAGCCTCGTCCACCTCGCGGATCTTCGGGACCAGGTTCCAGCCCTGGCGGCTGAGCCCGCGCCCCGAGGCCGCGCGGTTCAGGCGCTGCGCCTCGTCCCAGTCCGCCGCCGCGAGGGTGGCACGGGCCGGCGCCGGGAAGACGCTCGTCGCCCGGGGGCCCAGGCGTCGTCGGGCCTCGCGGTCGCACCGCCGCGGCTCCGGTCCGTCGATGAGTCCGATGGGAATGTCGACCAGGAGGAGCCGGGCGTCCGGCCACCGGCCGAGCACCTCGCGCAGGGCCCGGTCGACCCCGAAAGTGGCGCGGCCCGCGCCGTCGATCGCCACCGAGATCCAGCCCCCCCGGCAGCCGTCCACCCCGACGGCGAGGCGCTCCCGGTCCGCGGTCTCGACGGGGGACTCCCTGGGCTCCGCGGACCCGACAGGGGCGTCACCGGTCTCCGCGTCCGCGGCGTTGCCTCCTCCGGCTCCCGCGGGCCCGTCGGCGGGACCACCGGCTCCCGCGGGCCCGACCGCGGCATCCCCGGGATCCATACTTCCTTCGGGAGCGACGCCGGGTCCACCGCCCGCGGGAGCCGACGACGTGGTCCCCCCGCCGGTTGCGGGGCGATCGGGGAGTGGGCACATCGGGAGGGCGCCGGGATGGAAGGATCAGAAACGCGCGCGGCCACGCCGCGCATCCTTGCTTGTAGCTACATGTAACTATATGTTGAGATGTCCGTCCACGCCACCCCCCCCCGGAGCCGCCATGTTCGCCTCCCGCCTTTCCCGCCCGGTCCTCGTCCTTCTCGTTGCCACAGCGGCCTGCGCCGGTCCTCCGGAAGAGGAACCCGACCTCGTTGAGGCGGGCCCCCCGGACCCGCTCCCCGCAGCCATGGGCTCCGAGGCCGAGGCCCGGGGTGGCCCGGCGGCGGCCGCCCTGGCGCAGGGACTCGTGGGCCGGCTGGGCGAGGCCATCGACGACCGCGGCACCGTGGGGGCCATCGACTTCTGCGCCGACGAGGCCCTCGAGCTGACGCGGGCCATTGCCGCGGAGCACGACGCGACGCTCGTGCTCAAGCGGACCACGACCCGCTGGCGCAACCCGGCGAACGTCCCCGACGAGGCCGAGGCCAGGGTGCTCCGCTACCTGGAGGCGCTCGAGGCCGACGCACCGGGATCGGCCCCGGAGACGCTGACCGCGATGGGTCCGGACGGGCAGGCGCGCTTCTACCGCACCCTGCGGACGGCGCCCATGTGCCTTCAGTGCCATGGCGTGGAGGAAGAGCTCGATCCGGAGGTGCGCCGGATCCTCCGGGAGCGCTACCCCGACGACCAGGCCACCGGCTATGCGGCGGGCGAGTTTCGCGGGGTGATCCGGGTCGAGCTCCCAGCCGGCCCTTAGCGGGAGGCGGCTCCGGCCGCCACCGGCACGTGCGCGCCACGCGATGGCACGCTGCGTCACGAGATCTGAGACGCATCGTGCCAGCGCGCATCATCTGGAAGGACGCCGGGGCCGTTTGTCTCAACAGGTGAGACGCGGCGTGCCAGCGCCACCGGGGGGGCGCTCGAGTGTCGCGATGGTCACCCGGTGGAACGGCGACCGCGCCGGAGGTCGGTGCCTGCGCGCGCGGCCGGGGCCCACCGCGGCCGGAGCGCCCGCCGCACCTTGCCGCGCCCCGGGGCGGCCCCCATCGTGGCGGGCATGCCGAACCCGATCCGGAGCCACTTCGCCCTCCCCGCCGACCTCCACTACCTGAACTGCGCCTACCAGGCACCGCTGGCCCGCGAGGTCGAGGAGGCCGGGATCGCGGGGATCCGCAGAAAGCGGGATCCGTCGGGGATCGGCCCGGAGGCCTTCTTCGACGAGTCGGATGCGCTCCGCGCAGCCTTCGGCGAGCTGCTGGGCGCCGAGGCGGAGCGGGTCGCGCTCCTTCCGTCGGTCTCGTACGGGGTGGCCATCTGCGCGCGAAACGCCGGGCTCCGGGCGGGAGAGGAGGTGGTTCTGCCCCGTGACCAGTTCCCGGGGAACGTCTATGGATGGATGCGCGTAGCGGACGAGGCCGGCGCCCGGGTCCGGATCGTCGACCCGCCGGCGCCCGCACCCGGCGCGGGGCGGGGGACGGCGTGGAACGCGCGACTCCTCGAGGCCATCGGACCGGACACGCGGGTCGTGACGCTCGGGCACGTGCACTGGACCGACGGTACCCTCTTCGACCTGGAGGCGATCGGCGCCCGCTGTCGCGAGGTGGGAGCCCTGCTCGTGGTCGACGGCACCCAGTCGGTGGGCGCCCTTCCCCTGCCCATGGCGCGGATCCAGCCCGACGCCGTGCTCGTGGCCGGGTACAAGTGGCTTCTCGGTCCCTACTCCACCGCCCTCGGCTGGTTCGGCCCCGCCTTCGACGACGGGGTGCCCCTCGAGGAGAGCTGGATCGCCCGCGAGGGGAGCCGCGACTTCGGGGGGCTCGTGGACTACGTGGACCGCTACGCCCCGGGGGCCGTGCGCTACGATGTGGGGGAGCGCTCGAACTTCATTCTCGTGCCGATGCTGCTCGCCGCGCTCCGCCTGCTCCGGTCGTGGGGCGGCCCCGAGGCGGTGCAGGCCCATGCCCGCGACCTCGCCGAACCCTTCCTGGAATGGGCCCGGGCCGCGGGGTTCGGGGTCGAGGACGAGGATGCGCGCGCGAGCCACCTGTTCGGAATCGGCCTGCCGGCGGACGTCCCCGCCCCTGCGATCGCCCGGGCACTCGCCGCGCGAAGGGTCTCGGTGTCGGTCCGGGGCAAGGCGCTTCGCATCTCCCCCCACCTCTGGAATGACTCCGCCGACATGGATGCACTGAGGGCCGCTCTCGAAGATGCGATGGTGCATCCACGTGGGCCCAGCGGG
>JBJHBX010000403.1:0-3344 GCA_050485725.1 Gemmatimonadales bacterium
GGCGCGGGTAGCGAAGGCGAAACCGGACAGGGCGCCCTCTCGCGGGCTTCCCTCGGGGAGTTGTGGAGGCCGGTGGCGACCGTCGGGGAGGGCGCGGCGTGGGGGGAGCCCCATGAGACGATCGGGGTCGTCAACACCGACGGCGTCCCGGGTGCGGGACGAACGCTCGATGCCCGGACCAGGCGGCGCCGAGGACGCATGTCGCGGACACCAGAGGCTTGACAGGGATTTAGGGTCACCTAACTTCGTGTTTAGAGGAGCCTAAATTTTCGGCGACACAACCCCGGATCGAACCCGATGACCCTCTTCGGCACCCGATACGCCTCGAAGCGGATGTTTCCCCTCGCCCTCCTCGGAGCGGTCGTGCTCGCCCTTCCGTGGGCCGTCGGGGCCGGCGCCCGGCAGACCGAGGTCACGCGCGGCCTCGCGGGTGGCGACGTCGTGGGTCGCGTGACCCTCGAGGGGGAGAACGGCCCCGCGATCGCCGGCCTCGACCTGCGCCTGCGACCCGAGGATCCGTCGACGGGGGATACCTCCAGGCGAACCGTTTCCGCGGCCGAGGGGCGCTTCGCCTTTCGCGCCGTGCCGGCCGGCCGATGGGTGCTCGAGGTGACGGGGATCGGCTACGCCACGACACGCGTGGTCGTCGAGCATGGCGACGGCACCACCCACCTGGACGTGGCAGTTCGCCGCGAGCTGCTCGTCCTGGAAGGGGTCGTGGGCACGGGGCATCCGCTGGGACGGGCCACGTTGTACCAGCCCGCGGTGGGACTCGGTCCCGAAGAGCTGGCCCGCCGCCTCGAGGTCTCGGTCGGCGCGATGCTCGACGGTTCGCCGGGTGTGGCGATGCGCTCCCTCGGGGTGGCCCCGACCCGCCCGGTGATCCGGGGCTTTGACGGAGACAGGGTCCTCGTGCTCGAGAACGGCGAGCGAATGGGCGACCTGGCCGAGTCCGCGGCGGACCACGCGGTGGCGCTCGACCCGCTGGCCCTTTCCCGGGTCGAGATCGTTCGGGGTCCGGCGAGCCTGCTGTATGGGTCCAGCGCGCTCGGGGGCGTGGTGAACCTGCTCACTTCGGACCTGCCGGAGCACTGGCGGCCCGGTTGGGGTGGGGAGGCGCAGCTCCACGGCGCAACGATGAACCGATCGGCGGCGGTCTCGCTCTCCGGGCTCCACGGGGGGGATCGCTGGGCGGTGACCTCGCGACTGTCGCACCGGGAGGCGGGAGACCTGCGGACGCCGGAGTCGGTGCTGCCCGGCACAGGAATGCGGAGCCGCGATGGCCAGCTCGGCGCGGTGGTTCTGGGTGCGCAGTCCCGGCTCGGGGTCTCGGCATCGATCATCGACCGGGGGTACGGGATTCCCGAGGCCATCGACGATCCCGCGTCCGACGTCTTCCTGGAGATGCGCAGGGAAGCGGTCCAGGCGCGTTTCGCCTGGGAAGCCAGCGAGGACGCCGGCTTCGTTCGTTCCCTCGAGGTGCGGGGCCACGGTGCCCGCTTCCACCAGCAGGAACTGGAGCGGGAGCTCGGCCGCGCAGGCCGCGTCGTCGACCAGGACGTGGAACTCGAGTTCGACCAGCTGGCCGGTTCCCTGACCGCGACGCTGGCGCACCGGCCGCTGGGTCCCTTCGACGAGGGAGCCCTTGGCCTCGCGGTTCGTGCGCGCCGTCTCGACGTGGGAGGAGAGGAGGCGTTCACACCCGGCGTCGCGGAACACTCCCTGGCCGCCTTCCTCTTCGAGGAGTGGCCGCTCCGATCCCACCTCAGGCTCCAGTTCGGGGCCCGGGGCGAGATGAACCGGAGCACGGCGAGGCCGAATGCCGACTTCCCCGAGGTCGACCGGAGCCCACGCGAGCGTGCCGCCTTCTCCGGCTCGATCGGGCTCAACTGGCGCCCGACCCCGTCGTGGGAGATCGGCACGCAGTTCGCCCGCGCGCACCGAACCCCTTCGGTGGAGGAACTCCACGCCGACGGCCCGCACCTGGGGGCCGGGGTCTACGAGATCGGATCGCCGACCCTTGCCGACGAGATCGGCCAGGGCGTGGACCTGTTCGCGCGCCACACCGGGTCTTCCCACGCGCTCGAGGCGGCGGTCTTCCTGAACCGGGTCCGGGGGTTCGTGGCCTTCCAGCCGCAGGGCCGGGTGGACCCTGCTTCGGGGCTTCCGGTCTTTCGCTACGAGGGGGCGGAGGCGCGCCTCCTGGGGGGGGAGGTCAGCGGCCGGTGGCAGCCGACGGAGCCCTTCCTCGTGGTCGCCTCCGTCGACCTCGTCCGCGGCGACCGCCTGGATGGCGTGCGGGCGCCCCTCCCCACGCTCCCCCCGGTGCGGGGTCGCCTGGAGCTCCGCTTCGACCCGGGGTGGGGGTGGTTCGGGACGACGTTCAGGGCCGCGGCTTCCCAGACCCGGACGGCCACCGACGAGGAAGCCACCGCGGGGTACGCCCTCCTCGACGCCCAGGCCGGCTTCCGCTTCGGTGCCGACGGAGGCCGGATGCTGATCCTGCGCGTGGACAACGCCACGAATCGCCTGTATCGGGATCACCTGTCCCGGATCGAGGAAAGGGGCTATCCGATGCCCGGACGGAACGTCTCGCTCGTGCTGCGCGTCGCGTTCTGATCGAGCCCGGGCCCCGGGCCGCGGACCGAGGGGAGGAGGGCCGCCGCGCCCACCAGCGCGGCCATCGCGACGGCGGTCCAGGCAATGGCCGGAACGTCGTCCCACCGGTTCACCGCGATCCCGGCGAAGGCCCAGACCACTGCCGCGCCGACGAAGGGGTTCCTGAGCCGGACGAGGCCGAAGACCGCGAGTCCGGCCCCGACCAGGAGGAGGATCACCGCCCACGCCCCGGCCGGAATCGGGCCCCCGGACCAGCCAACCGACACGAGCCAGGCGGTGACGTTCACCACGGTGGCCACGATGATCCAGCCCAGGTACACGCCGAAGGCCGACCGGGCGAGCCCGGGCACCCTCATCGGAGATCGGGCCAGCTGGAGGTTGATCCGGAGGAGCACGACCAGGAGGGCCAGCATCACGAGCACGGAAAGCCCGGGCATCCGGTAGTGCCAGGCGAAAAGCCAGCCGGCATTCAGGATCGATGACAGGGCGAAGAGGGGCGCGACCTGGCGCCCGGTCGCGGAGGCGTGGTCGAGAAACTGTGCCACGCACCATCCGACGAGGAGGAGGTAGATGATCCCCCAGATCGAGAAGGTGAAGCCGACCGGAACGACCAGGTTCGGATAGAGCGCCGAAAGCTCGCCGGTCGTGTACCCGCCCAGGGGGAGCCGGTTGGCGAGGGCGTTGACGAGCAGGGCCCCGGCCAGAAAGAGCGTCGCGACGATCCT
>JBJHBX010000404.1:0-3343 GCA_050485725.1 Gemmatimonadales bacterium
CTGACGTTTCGCGCCACGGTGGGACGGGCGGCTGCGGTACCGAGAAAGGTGACGCGGATCATGCCGCAAGCTAGCGACACCGGGTCGCGGATCAACCCGCCCGAAGATCCTTCCCCCCGATGGAGTTGGGGGTCGGGGCGGCCTCCGCGGCCCCCGCCGCGTCACCCCGATTGGACAGGAGGTCGCGGCCCGCGTAGCGTGAATCGCACTGCGTTCTCACCGGCGTCGACCGCGTTCCCTCGCCGGCCCCCTGCACCGGTCCGCACCCGGAGCCCTCCATGCTGTCGCCGTCCCTCTTCACCTCCCTCCTGCAGGCCGTTCCCACCGTGGCCGAGCCCATGATTCCCCCGGGGACGCCGGTCCGGTGGCTCCAGCTCGTGGGCACCGCCCTCCTGCTGGGGGTCGTGGCCTTCCGCTTCGGTGTGCTGGCCCCCCTCGACCGACGGGGCGGGCTCGGCGGAATCCTCCCGGCGGCGGGGCCCGCGCTGGATCGGCTGGCCTGGGTCGCCGCCGGGCTCCTCGTCATCGCGGCGCCGCTGCGGCTCATGGAGCCGGTGCGCACCCTGATGCATGGAAACGGCGAACTCGCGCCCGGGGGCGCCACCGGGACGGGCTCCCTCCTCTTCCAGACGGCCTGGGGCGCCGGCTGGTGGCTCCACCTGGTGGCCTCGGCCCTCGCGCTCGTGGGCGTCATCCTGCTCCGGGGCGGCGAGCAGCCCCGTCGCGGGTGGCAGATCCTCGCGGGGGCCGCCGTGCTCCTCCCGCTGGGTCCGGCACTCTCCGGGAGTGCCTGGATCTCGGATCCGCGGATCGTGGCGGTGCCGGCGACCTACCTGCACGTGGCGGCCATGGGCGCCTGGCTCGGGGGACTCGTCGCGCTCCTCTGGGTGGGGATTCCCGCCGCACGGTCCCTGAGCGAGCCCCAGGGCGAGGAGGCGCTCCCGGTCCTGGCCCGGCTCGTGAACGCCTTCAGCCGGATCGCGCTCCCCGCCGTGGTGGTGCTGATCGCCTCGGGGGTGGCTTCCAACGCGGTGCGCCTGGGTTCGCCCGCCGCCCTCTTCGCGCCCGGCTACGGACGCGTGCTCCTGCTCAAGCTCGCCTTCGTCGGCGCTGCGTTCCTGCTGGGCTTCTACAACTGGCGGAAGGTCCGCCCCTCGCTGGCCAGGAACCCCGACCCGGGCGAGCTCAGGATTCCCGTGTTCCTCGAGATCACGCTGGGCATGGTGGTCCTCCTCGTGACCGCGGTCCTGGTGGCCACCCCGCTCCCCTGATCCGGCCCCGGGGCCGAGGGCCGCGTCAGTCCCCCTCGCCCACCACGAAGACGCGGACCGCGTTCCGGAAGTTCGACGCCGGCACCCGCCCCATCACGGCGGCCCTGAGCCACGCGCCCGAGCGCAGGTTCACCCGCAGGCGCTGGCCGTCGGCCCCGACCTGCACCGTCAGCGGGCGTTCGAGCATGACCACCGGTTCGCCTTCGAAGTCGACGACGACGACCCCCTCGGGCACCCCCTGCCCCGGAGGCGCCGAGGTCACGAGGACCTCGGCCAGCAGGAACTCCACCCGGACCCGGTCGTAGGTGCCCTCGGCCAGCGGCCGACGAGCGAACTCCGCGGGTGACGCTCCTGCCGCATCGACCTGCACCCGCTGGGCACCTTCGGTGACCTCGACCCATTCACCGGACGCATCGCGGAGAAGGACCCTGAGTTCGACGGTGACCTCGCCCTGGAAGGCGCCCCCGCCCTGGTTCAGCCGCGGGCCGTCGGGCTCGGCAGGGGGTGTTGCCGCGGGGGAGCTCCCCCCCGGCCCGTTCCCGCCCTGGCCGTTCCCGCCCGGGCCATCGCCCACCATGTCGACCGTGACCTCCCCGAAGCCCCCGGCGGTCAGGTTCCCGCATCCCGGAAGGCCCAGGACGAAGACGACCGCAATGGCCAACTGCAGCTGTCGCCGCGTCATGATCCCGCTCCTTCCCTGAGGGACGTTCGGATGATCCTCGCCTCTCCGGCCAGCGCCGCCGCCTCCTCCTCGTTCCCCCGGGTCCGCTCGGCCAGGGCGTAGGCCTCGAGCACCCGGGCGCGCTCCACGCGCGGGAGACCCCGGTCCCGCACCAGCTCCAGGGCGCGCTCGAAGAAGACGAAGGCGTCGGGGTTCCCCGACGCGGTCGCCACCTGGCCCAGGACCCGGTAGACCTCGGGAAGCCTCGAGACGATGCCCGATCTGACGGCGAGTTCTTCCGCCCGTCGGGCCTCCTCGCCGGCGGCCAGGATCCGCTCCTCGGCCAGGAGCGCGTCGGCCAGGTTCACCCCGATCGTGATTCGTGCATCGGGGTGTTCGGCGACCAGGAGCGCACGCCGGAAGGCGGCCTCGGCCTGCTCCGCCTCACGCATGGCAAGCAGCACCTGTCCCCTGGCGTTCTCGATGATGGGCGCCGCGCTCGCATCCCGGAGCTCGCGGGCCACCTCGTCGGCCTCGAGGAGAAGCTCCCACGACCGGCGGAGGTCACCCTCCTCCCGCGCCAGGATCGACCGGTTCAGCGCAAGGTGCCACCGCTCGGGGCGGGGACCCGGGACGCGATCCAGGATCCCCCGGGCCCGGGCATAGCAGGCCTCGGCGGCGCTCCAGCGCCCCCGGTCCACCTCCAGGTTCCCGAGACCCACGGCGGCAGTGAGCGCGGTGGGAAGATCGTCCGCCACCTCGCCCAGCCGGAGGACCAGGAGGTAGTGGTCCTCGGCCCGCTCCAGATCGCCCCGCGCCCGCGCCACCCGGGCCGCGGCCAGGTGTACCGGGAGGGCCGCCCGGCGATCACGGAAGCGCCCCGCCAGGTGCAGCGCTCCGGCCAGGTAGGCTTCGGCGTCGGCCACTCGCCCCTGCCCGACCAGGCGTTCGGCTTCGCGGCGAAGCGCGCCTGCCGCCCCTTCCAGCTCCCCGTCCGCGACCTTCCGGAGCACCCGAAGGCCCACCCGGAAGCTCCGGTGCGCCTCGAAGCGGACCTCCTCGACGAGCTGCTCGATCTCGCGGTCCACGGCGCGGGGATCGACACGCCGATCCCCCAGGCTCCCGACCTCGGCGGATCCGGCCCAGCGGCGGCCCGCGTCGGGCTCGGCGGTCCGCTCCAGCCGCTCGAGGAGGGGACGGAGCCCCTCGAGTCCCGGGAGCACGGCCCGGACCTCGTCCAGGCTCAGCGTCGGGGCGAGGCGCGGCACGCCCCCGTCATTCGCGAGGTTCATGATGAGAGGTCAAGGCAAGCACGGAGCATGCCAGCCGGGGGTCGCGGAGCCATCACTCGCCGCTCCCCCCGTTCGTCTCCTCGCGCAGGCCGTACTGGTCCACCTTCCGGGTCAGGGTG
>JBJHBX010000405.1:0-3341 GCA_050485725.1 Gemmatimonadales bacterium
AGATGAAGGTGCGCCGGGGGGTCTCGGACATTCCCGCCTTCGAGGCGGGCTACTCGAACGAGACCACGGCCCGGGGGCTTCTCCGGGTCATGGAGATCGTTGCCCGGTGCGAGGAGGTGTCGCCCGCGGTCTGCGCCGACATGCACCGCATCCTCGAGGAACAGGAGTTCCGGAGCGAGATTCCCGCCGGGCTCCCCGAGGGCACGCGGGTCGGCAACAAGACCGGCTCCATTACCCGGATCCGGCACGATGCGGCGATCGTGCACCCCCCGGGGCGGGCGCCCTTTCTGCTCGTGATCCTGACCGGGGGCTTCCTCGACGGCGACCACGCCTCGGGGGTCATGGCCGACCTGGCGCGCATCGTGTGGGAGGGGGTGACGGGCGACGGATGACCCGCTCCCGGATCCTCGCGGCTCGCGTTGCGGTGGTCGGGGCGCTGGCCACGCTCCTGCCGGCCTGTCAACCGACGCAGGATGAACCCGAGCAGGTCGGTGCGGAGGCCGCGACGGCTGCAGACCGGGGATCGGCCGGGGGTCATGCGCTGGGGCTCGAGGCACTCTACACCATCGATCCGGACGTTCCCGTGCCCCTGGCCGACGGCGACGTCTTCGCACTTCGCCCCGACGGAGGGCTCGTGGTGTTCGACCTGGCCTCGAGCCGGGTCCACCAGTACGGGGCTTCCGGGGTCCACGAAGGAAGCTTCGGGAACCGGGGACAGGGCCCGGGCGAGATCCGGGGCGGCGACGATCTGGTTGTGGGGCCCCGGGGTGAGATCGTCGTGGTTCAGTTTCTGAACTTCCGCATCACCGCCTGGACCGCGGAGGGCGAGAGCCTGTGGGACCGGCCGCTGGACGGATCGGTGACGCGGCTTGCCGCGGAGGGGGACACCCTCTGGGTGAAGCGTGCGCCACGGCTGGGTGCGAGCCCTGTGGATCCCGTGATCATGGAGGCCCTCGACCTTGCGACCGGTGCATCGCTCGGCGTGTCCGCCTCGATCGATCTCGATCGGGGCCCGGATGGCCCGACCCTGGGGCCCACGTGTCTCGAATGCGCCTGGGCTGCAGCGCCCGGCGGCACCTTCCTCAGCCCGGTCGTGGATTCCGACAGGGGGACCGTGGTCAGTCACTTCCGGCCCGACGGCTCGCTCATCCGCGTGTTCGCGAACCTCGAGCGGGCTGAGCGACCGCGGTTCGATTCCGAACTTCGCGCCCTGGCCGACTACGACCACGAGCGGATCACGCGCATCGCACGGACGATGGGGATGACCACGATGCCCGCCCCGCGAAGCGTGGAGCGACTCGCCGAGATCATCGGAGACCACCCTCGGTACCTTCCGCAGGGCGTCGGAGGATTCGACGCCTTCGGTCGGCTCTGGGTCCTGGCGGCGCCTCGCGCGCCCGATTCCGGCGCCCTGCTCGAGGTGTTCGGCGAGGACGGCGACCTTCTCGGAGAGATCCCGCTGGACGTGTCCGGCGCCGTGGAGCTCCAGGTCCGTGACCGCCACCTGGCGGTCCGAAGCCGCGACGAGCACCTGCTGCCCGGGTTCCACGTGTACCGGATCGTGCCTCCATGACGCGGCCTGCGTCATGGCCTCGGAAGTCCGTCCGCCTCAGCGCCCCCCGCGCCGCATTTCGCGGAGCGCCTGCTCCCTGAGCTCGGCGGGCACGATCTCCCACCCCGGGACGAAGTCGTCGGGCGGGGCCAGGCGGCCGCGGCGCTCCAGGTCGTCGATCAGGAGGTCCCGGACGCTCTCGTCGCCGCTCCACCGGACCGGGGCCCGGGTCACGTCGGGGAAGCCCCCGCCTCCGCCCTGCCGGTAGTTGTTGATCGCCATGGTGAAGCGGCGGTCGTCGGCCACCGGCTCGCCCCGGTACTCGAGGCGCACCACCCGCTCGCCCACCGGCCGGGTCAGGTCGAGGGTGTACGACACCCCGTGCACCATGTCGAAGTTGTACCCCGGCCAGTCGGGGTTCACGAGGCGCTCACAGCGGGCCTCGGGGCAGGGGAGGAAGTAGTTCGCGGCGTGCTCCAGGTAGGCCCGGAGCCCGGCCCCGTCGATCTCGATGGACCGCAGGAGGTTGTTGTCGTAGGGGTAGAGACGGGCCAGGTGGGCCACCTGGATGTCGCCCTCGGGAAGGCCGGCATCGAGGTTGAACGAGGCCACCGCCGAGAGCTCCGCGCCGGTCACCTCGCGCTGCACCTGGCTGACCCAGGCCATGAGGGGGGTGTCGCGGATCCGCGATTCGTCGGCGGGCCAGGCCACCGGGTTCGTGGCGAGGACCCGCTGGACCGACGCCAGCGTCCGCGCGTGGGGCTCGGCCAGGGCCTCGTGGAGGCGGGGGTCGCCGTCCTCGGCGGTGGTGGCATCGGGGTACAGGAGGCGGCCGGTGCTTCCGACCACCTGCCAGCGCCCGTCACCCCCCCGCTCGACCTCGAACTCCACCACCGCCAGCGAGCGGGCGTGGGCCCCCGCCTGCGCGAATCGGACGCCGTCGACGACGGTGTCCGCCACCTCGCGGTGGGTGTGGCCCAGGAAGATCGCATCGATCCCCGGGACCTCGGCCGCGACCTGGGCCATCTGGTTCTCGGGGCCGAGCCCGGTGGCCTCCTGGTCGTAGCTCGTGCCCTCGAACCCGGAGTGTGCGGCGACCACGACAAGGTCCGCCCCGGCGGCGCGCAGCTCCGGGACCACCACCTGCAGCCGGTCGAGAATGTCGGGAAAGGCGAGCCGCCCCTCGACGTGGTCCCGGTCCCAGACGGCCACGCCCGGGGGAAGCACCCCGGCCACGCCCACCACGAGGGGCTCGCCGTTCACCTCGAGCTCGACCAGCGTCGAGGTCGGCCAGATCGGCTCTCCGGTTCGGGCATCGACGACGTTCGCGGCCAGGAAGGGGAAGCGCGCGGCCTCGAGGACCTGCTCCAGGTGCTCGATCCCGAAGTTGAACTCGTGGTTCCCGAGGGCCGCCGCGTCGTAGCCAAGCAGGTTCATGGCGGTGATCACGGGGTGGACCTCGCCGAGGGCCAGGGGCGTGTAGGCCGCCGCCATGGGGCTCCCCTGGAGCAGGTCGCCCGAGTCCACGAGCACGACGCGGCCGGGGTTCGCCGCCCGCACCGAGTCGACGACGGGCGCAAGGAGCGCGAGGCCCCGGTCCACGGGCTCGCCGGCCATGTAGTCCCACGGAAGGAGCCAGGCGTGCACGTCGGTGGTGCCGAGAATCACGACCCGGTGGCTTCCGGCCTCGGGGTCGGCATCGGCGGGGGCGTCACATCCCCAGGAAAAGGGCGACAGGAAGAGCGAGAGAAGTGCGACGGAACGAACGGACATGCGGCCCTTCAAGCGT
>JBJHBX010000406.1:0-3323 GCA_050485725.1 Gemmatimonadales bacterium
ACGGCCCGTGGACCGCGGAGCCCCATGACGCGCGCGAGGAGTTCCGCGGTGGGACGGTTCCGGATCCCCGGGGTGGGCGCGGCGTGCGGAGGCATGCCCGAAAACTCGCACCGCCTCCATCAGCGATCGGTCAGTGCCGGGTGACGCCTGCGATCAGCCCCCCCGCCCGTGGCACTTCTTGTACTTCTTTCCGCTCCCGCAGGGACAGGGGTCGTTCCGCCCGGGCTCGTCGGGTGCGGTCACCGGCTCCTGCGGCCCCGCCCCTTCCGCGCGGTTGGTCTGGAGCCGGGCGGGGTCCGGCCCCGCCTCCATTCCGGCGAGAACACCGCCCGTCCCCGCAGCCCCTCCACCCGCGCGGGCAGCCGCCGAAACCCCCACCGGATCGAGCCGGGCCCCACGGGGCGGGCGCGCCGCGCCTCGTCCACCGCCGACGTCGGTGGCCCCCGGTTCCGCCGGTCCCGAGTAGGCCAGCCGCTGCGGCTGCCTCGGAGCGGGCTGGGGCGCCCCCACCTGGGCGCGGAAGTAGAGCGAAGTGAGCGTCTTCCGGAGGTCCTTCATGAGGTCCACGAACATGTCGTAGGCCTCCTTCTTGTACTCGATCAGCGGATCCTTCTGCCCCCACCCGCGGAAGCTGATCGACGCCTTCAGTGAATCCAGGTCGTAGAGGTGATCCTTCCACTTGTCATCGATCACCGAGAGGAGCAGCCAGCTCTGGATCCGGTCCGAGAACTCGCCGAAGTCGTCGAGCTTTCGCTCGAACTGCTTCCGCGCCACCGGCATGACCGCCTCGAGGACCTCGTCGCGATCGACGAAGTCGGCGGGGTCCTCCTCCTTCTCGGGAAGCGCCTCCACCACGAGGAAGAAGTCCATCAGAAGCCGGCGCCGGAGGCCGGCCAGGTCCCAGGACTCGGCCTGGAGATCCGGATCGGTGAACTCGTCCACGAGCTCCCGGATCGCGGTGTCGACCATCTCCCAGAGTTCGCCCTTCAGCTCCTCTCCGCCCTCGAGGGCGAAGAGGCGCAGGTCGTAGATGACCTCGCGCTGTTGGTTCATCACGTCGTCGTAATCAAGCAGCCGCTTCCGGGCCTCGAAGTTGTTCCCCTCGACGCGCCGCTGAGCCCGCTCGATGGACTTCGTGACCAGGCCGTGCGTGATGACCTCGCCCTCTTCCGCCCCCCACTTCTCCATCGCGTTCGCGATGCGTTCCGACCCGAAGAGGCGCATCAGGTCGTCCTCCAGGGAGAGGAAGAACTGGGAGGCACCGGGGTCGCCCTGCCGGCCGGCCCTTCCCCGGAGCTGGCGGTCGATCCGCCTCGACTCGTGCCGCTCCGATCCGAGGATCTGGAGCCCCCCCGGATCGATGACGTAGTCGTCGGGCTTCGAGGTCAGGTCGGCCCACCGGTTCGGGTCGAGCGGCGCGAGCTGTTCGAGGTCGAGATTCCGCGCCTTTGCCCATGCCACGGTCCGGGCATCGGTCACCCCCGCCCCCAGCTTGATGTCGGTACCCCGGCCGGCCATGTTCGTCGCGATCGTGACCGCCCCCGGGCGCCCGGCCGCCGCCACGATGTCGGCCTCGCGGGCGTGCTGCTTCGCGTTCAATACGTTGTGGGGGATCCCGCGCCGCTTGAGCATGCGCGAAAGCGTCTCCGATACCTCCACGTTCGTGGTGCCGAGGAGCACCGGGAGCTCCAGCCGGTTCAGCCGTTCGATCTCATCGAGGAGGGCGTTGTACTTCTCCCGCTTGGTCCGGAAGATCAGGTCGTTCCGGTCGTCGCGGACCACCGGGCGGTTCGTGGGAATCACGAGCACGTCCAGGCCGTAGATCTGGTGGAACTCGTTCTCCTCGGTCTCGGCCGTCCCGGTCATTCCGGCGAGCTTGTCGTAGAGCCGGAAGTAGTTCTGGATCGTGACCGTGGCCAGCGTCTGGGTCTCGCCCTTGACCTCGACGCCCTCCTTCGCCTCGACGGCCTGGTGCAGGCCGTCGCTCCAGCGCCGCCCCACCATCTGTCGTCCGGTGAACTCGTCGACGATCACGACCTGACCGTCCTCGCTGACGATGTACTGCTCGTCACGCTGGAAGAGGGCGTAGCCCTTCAGGAGCTGGTGCACCACGTGCATCCGCTCGCTCTTGTTCGCGAACTCCTGTTCGAGTGCCTGGATCTGCTCCCGCTTCGCCTCCTCGGGGAGGTCCTCGTCTTCCTGGATGCGACCGATCCGCTCCGAAAGGTCCGGCACCACGAAGGCTTCCGTATCGCCGGGAGAGAGCTCCTCGATGCCCCGGTCCGACAGGTAGACATTGTGCCCCTTCTCGTCCATCGCGAAGAGCAGGTACTCGTCCACCTCGTGGAGGCGCTTCTCCCGCATCAGGTCGCCCTCGTACTTCTGCACGAGAGTCTGCACCGACGGATCGTCCGCGAAGAGCTTCAGGAGCCTCCGGTTCTTCGGGGTCCCACGGCGAACCGCCAGGAGCCATTCGGCCGCCTCCCACTCGCGCCCTTCCTCCTTCAGCGCCTCCTCCGCCTTCGCCATCAGTTCCGAGGCGATGGTGAGCTGCTTCTTGTAGAGCGCCGAGATCTGGGGGTTGTACTGCTTGTAGACGGTGTGCGTGTCGCGGGAGACCGGACCCGAAATGATGAGCGGGGTCCGGGCCTCGTCGATCAGGATCGAGTCGACCTCGTCGATGATCGCGTAGAAGTGGCCGCGCTGGACCCGGCGGTCCAGCTGGTGGACCATGTTGTCGCGCAGGTAGTCGAAGCCGTACTCGTTGTTCGTCCCGTAGGTGATGTCGGCGCGATAGGCACCACGACGCTCCTCGGTCCCCGGCTGATGAAGGTCGATGACCCCGACCTCGAGACCCAGGAAGCCGTAGACCGCCCCCATCCACTCGGCGTCACGCTGCGCAAGGTAGGAGTTCACGGTGACGAGGTGAGCCCCGCGCCCCGCCAGCGCGTTGAGGTAGAGGGGCATCGTCGCGGTGAGCGTCTTCCCTTCCCCGGTCTGCATCTCCGAGGCGGTGCCCCGATGGAGCGCGATGCCACCCACGAGCTGTACGTCGTAGGGGATCATGTCCCAGACGAGCTTCTGACCGGTGACCAGGATCTCCCGACCCACGAGGCGTCGGCAGGCGTCCTTGACCACCGCGAAGGCCTCGGGGAGGAGGTCGTCCAGCGCCTGGTGGAGCGCCTTGTCGCGGTCCTCCTCGATGGCCCCGATCCGCATCGTGAGCCGCTCCCGCTCGGCGATCTCCACCGCCTCGGCGCGCGCCTTGCGGAGTTCAAGGATCTCGTCCTCGAACTCGGAGATCTCTTCCGCGATGAAGGCCC
>JBJHBX010000407.1:0-3322 GCA_050485725.1 Gemmatimonadales bacterium
GCCTCTCACCCCCTCCGGGGGTAAGGGGGCCTGTGCACGCCCGCCATCTCGAGCCGCTCCGCCGACCTCATGGCCCCAGCAACCGACCCTCTTCGAGAAAGCGGCCGGGCGTCATGAATAAGCCGGGCTGAAACGTTTCACCTGAAACGTCGTGGGTCGGGCGCCACCGCCGGGGCGCGCGGGCGCCGGGGCTCAGGCGCTCAGGCGCGAGGACCCGGACGCGGGGGCGCTCAGATCTCTCCCGCCGCCGCGAACCGCGCCATGTGCTCGGCAGCCCTGAAGGCGAGCGCCTGGATCGTCATGGTGGGCTGCCCGCGTCCCGAGGTCACGAAGCTGCTCCCATCGCAGATGAAGAGCCCCGGCACCTCGTGGCTCGGATGGTACCGATCCACCACGGACGACGCCGGGTCGTCGCCCATGCGACAGGTGCCGAGCAGGTGCGCCCCCAGCGTCTGCGGTCCGACCGGCAGCGACCACACCGTCCGCGCACCCGCGGCGTCCAGGATCTCCTCGCCCAGATCCACGAAGAACTGCATCATGGCCAGGTCGTCGGCGTGATCGTGGTAGGTGGCCCGGAGCGCGGGCCGGCCCCAGCGATCCTTCACCACCGGATCGAGCGAGACGCTGTTCGTCTCGACGGGAAGCGAGGTGGTGTGCCCCGCCACTTCCATGGTCCTCACGAAGTACTCGGGGAGCGCGCGCACCCAGGCCTCGCCCCAGGTCGGCATTCCCGGTGGCATCCCCCCGAGGGCGAAGAAGAGGGGCCCCGGGAACATCCTTCCATCCATTCCCCCACCCCCGTAGAACCCCCGGGACGGATCGGACGCGTAGTGGTCCATCATGATCCGCGTGACCTGCACGCTCTTGTACTCGTTCAGCGGATGCTCGAAGACCCCGTACGCGGCGGTCTGACCGTTGAACATCAGGTACTTTCCCACGAGCCCGCTCCCGTTCCCGAGCCCGTCGGGGAAGCGGGCCGAATCGGACATGAGGAGGATGCGCGGCGTTTCGGCCCCGTTCGCGGCGAGGACCACGGCTTTCGCCCGCTGCCGGTGCTCCCGCCCCCCGGCATCGAGATAGACGACGCCGGTGGCCCGCCCCGACCCGTTCGTCTCGACCCGCACCACGGTGGAGCCGGTACGGACCTCGCACCGTCCCGTTGCCACGGCCCGCGGGATCATCGTGACGAGCGTCGATGACTTCGCGTTCACCTCGCATCCGTAGCCCATGCAAAAGCCGCAGTGCATGCAGGGGGGGCGCCCGTCGTACGCCTCGGAAAGGATCGCCATGGGGGCCGGCTGGGGATTCAGCCCCAGCGCCCGCGCGCCGCGCTCGAAGAGGACACCGGACGACTTGACCGGAAGGGGCGGCATCGGGTACGGCCGAGACCTCCAGGGGTCGGAGGGACCCTGCGCACCCGAAACCCCGATCTCCCAGTCGACCCGGGCGTAGTAGGGCTCGAGCTCGTCGTAGGTCAGGGGCCAGTCCGCGAACCCCGTTCCGGCGATCGGGCCGAGCCTCGAGCGCTCGTCGAAGTCCAGCGGCCGGAAGCGCCAGTAGTTCGCGGTGAAGTGCACGCTGCTTCCACCCACGCCCCGTGCGTAGTAGAGAGGGGGCGTGTCCGTTCGGACCCGGGCCTCGGCCGCGGGATCGGAGCGAAAGGTCTGCGGGTCGTCCCGGACGTCGCCGTAGAGGGTGCCCAGCAGCCAGTGCCCGACCTCGTCGTGGTCGAAGTCGCGGGAAGTGCGCCAGGGGCCCTGCTCGAGGACCACCACGTCGAACCCCTGCTCCGAAAGCTCGGCGGCGAGCACCCCGCCGGCGGCCCCAGACCCCACGACGACGAAGTCCACCTCGCCGTTCGCGCCGAAGCTTCGCTGCGGGATCGGTGGCGGCGGAAAGGAGCCGCGCTTCACGCGTCCGCCTCGTACCCGGCGTCGTAGTACCCGAAGGGCGGATCCCACCCCGGCACGTGTCGCAGCCCGTAGATGCGATGCATCGCGTCGTTCCGACCACCCCCGTGGCGGGGATCCGAGAAGGTGCCGGCAATGACCAGGAACCGCGCGAAGCCGAAAAACGGTCCGTCCTCGATGGATGCGAGGTAGCGGTCGCGCTCGGCGGGATCCAGGTCGGCAAACCCGTCATCGACCAGGGGAGCGAGGGACTGGCGGAAGAAGTCCGCCTCGGCCGCGAGGGGGCCCTCGAGCATCCGGTCGATGAAGTGGACGGCTCCGGCCTCGCGGCCACCGACCCCGTGCACCGGGGGGACGATGCGTTCCGCCACCGCCTCGAGGGTCCGACCTTCTTCCGGGGTCAGCAGGCGAAAGGCCTCGCCCCGCCGCGCATCCTCCCTGGCACAGGCGGCCAGTGCGCCGAAGAGGGGAAGCTGAAGGGCGAGCCACCCGCCCCCCAGCGCGCGCCCCGACGACGCGAGGAAGTCCCTTCGGGAAGGATCCGCGCCGCCTGAGGGCATCGGTGACGATTCGTCGCTCATGCGCCGTAGCATTGTGGAGCGCACCACGGCGCACAAGCTTTTCGTTCGCCGAAGCAACTTGACCCCCGCACCGGGCCACGATGCAGATCCTCCACCAGCCGACCTACCGCCTGAACATGTTCCTCTTCCTGGCCTTCGTGGGGCTCGGGGTTCAGCTCGGCATGTCGCTTCCGGAAGTGTACCCGGTCCACTTCGACATCTCGGGCGAGCCGACCCGTTGGGAGGAACGGGGGAAGGGCATGTGGGTGCTCCTCGTGGCCGTCGGGATCATCTCCTTCGGACAGCTTCACATCTTTCAGCGGTTCGTCGTGACGAACCCCGAAATGACACTCCTCAACGTGCCCCACAAGAAGGAGTTCCTTCAGCTTCCGCTGGAGCGGAGACTGCCGGTGGCGCGGCGCCTGAACCGGATGCTGGGGCTCCTGAACACGAGCCTCCTCCTGACCTTCACCGGGATTCTCCTCCTGACATGGTGGTCGGCGCACCAGCCGGGGGGATGGCAGGTCCGGCTCTCGCAGTGGACCATCTGGGGCGCGGTGGCCTTCGCGGTGATCTATCCGCTCGTGGAGGTCGTTCTCACGAGCCGCATCATCCGGCGAAAGCTCCGCGAGGAAGGGCTCCTCGAGGGGTGACGGGTTCGCCCTTCCCGCAGGCGGCCCGCCACCCGCTTGCCGCCGGGGGCGCCCGGGCCTATCGTGCCCGGACTTCCACCCCAAACCCAGCCGGAGGCCTCCCCGTGGCCCGATCTCGCCGTGTCGTTCGTACCGCACGCACCGTAGTCGCCGCCATCCTCGTCGTGGCCGCATCGGCTGCGCTCTTCCCCGTGGATGC
>JBJHBX010000408.1:0-3319 GCA_050485725.1 Gemmatimonadales bacterium
GGGCGTGGCTGCGGCGTGGTCGGGGCGTGGCTGCGGCGTGGTCGGGGCGTGGCCGCGGCGTGGCCGGGGCGTGGCCGCGGCAGGGCCGGGGCGCCGGGGTTGCGGCCGTTTCGGCGGGGTTGTGGCCGTCGTGGCCGGGCTGGGTCCGACGCGTCGGGGTTGCGGCCGTGGCGCCGGGGTTGCGACCCCGCCCGGGGTACGATTGGGGGGCCGCCGACGTTAACTTTACAGGCTGTGCGTCCCTGCGTTTCGCGGGGGGACGTCCGGACCCGAAACGCGCGAGGAAACGGGAACATGCCGACGTACGAGTATCGCTGCCCGGACGGGCACGAGTTCGAACGCTTCCAGCGGATGTCCGACGAGCCGAAGGCCGACTGCCCGGCGTGCGGAAAGGCCGCCACGCGACTCCTTTCCGGCGGCGGCGGCTTCATCTTCAAGGGCGAAGGCTTCTACCTCACCGACTACCGCTCCGAGAGCTATCGGGAGGCCGCGAAGCGGGAGGCGGCCGGGGCGGCGTCGGAGGGCTCCGGTAGGGGGGATGCGGCCCCGGAGGCCGGAAAGGCCGCTGTCACGGGGTCCCAGGACGGGAAGGGCAGCGAGGCCGCCGGCGCGTCGTCGAGCGGGAGAGCCGGCGGGGCCGGAGGCGCGTCCTCGGGCGGACAGGCCGGCGCGGCCCGAAGCGGGACCAAGGGCGGTGGCGGGGAAGGGGCGGGGTCGGCGGCTGCCGCCGCGTCGAAAACAGCGGCGCCCACGCCGGCTGCATCCCCAACATCCTCGAACGACTGAGGCGCGGCCGCATGTCCCTCGACCGGATCCGCACCAGCGTGGCCGAAGCCCTCGCAGGCATGGGGGTGGACGGCGTCGAGCCCCACTTCGAGCGTCCCCGCGACCCTTCGCACGGTGACTGGGCCACGAACGTCGCCATGACCCTCGCGGGCACGCTGCGGCGCCCGCCCCGCGCCATCGCCGAGGATCTCGCATCGCGTATCCCCACCGGAGAGGGCGGGATCGCAGCCGTCGAGGTGGCAGGCCCCGGCTTCCTGAACTTCCGCCTCGACACTGGCGCCATGACCTTGGTCTTGGCAGACATCCTCAAGTCCGACAAGAAGTTCGGTCGCTCCGAGTCGGGCGCGGGGCAGCCTCTCATGGTGGAATTCGTCTCGGCCAACCCCACTGGCCTCCTCCACCTGGGGCACGGCCGGCAGGCGGCCCTCGGCGACGCCATTTCTTCGCTCCTCGAATGGACCGGGTGGTCGGTCTACCGGGAGTTCTACTACAACGACGCCGGGCGCCAGATCGACCGGCTGGCGGAGAGCGTCCGGGCCCGGTACCACCAGCACTTCGGCCGCGATGTGCCGGTTCCGGAAGACGGATACCATGCCGAGACCGTGACCGAGATCGCCGCCGCCCTCGCCGCCTCCGACGGCGACCGCTGGCTCGAGCACGACGACGACGACGCGATCGACCGCTTCCGAACCTTCGCCGTGGCCAGGCTCCGCGCCGAGCAGGACCGGGACCTGACGGACTTCCGGGTGCATTTCGACCGCTACTACCTCGAGTCGTCGCTCTACGACGAGGGGCGCGTCGAGAAGATCGTGGCCGACCTCCGCGCCACCGGGCTCGTCTACGACCACGAGGGGGCCACCTGGCTCCGGACCACCGAGTTCGGCGACCAGAAGGACCGGGTCATGGTCAAGTCCGACGGCTCCCCCACCTACTTCCTTCCCGACGTGGCGTACCACGTCACGAAGTGGGAGCGGGGCTTCCACCACGCGGTGAACGTGCAGGGCGCGGATCACCACGGCACGACGGCGCGGGTCCATGCAGGGCTGCGGGCACTGGGGCTTCCCGAGGGCTTCCCCGAGTACGTGCTGCACCAGATGGTCACGGTGGAGCGGGGCGGCATCGAGGTGAAGTTCTCGAAGCGGGCCGGCGACTACGTGACGCTCCGTGACCTGGTCGAGGAGGTGGGTACCGACGTGACCCGCTACTTCTTCCTGATGCGGAAGCCCGAGGCGCACCTGGTCTTCGACCTGGACTGGGCCATGGATCAGTCCGACAAGAACCCGGTCTACAAGGCCCAGTACGCCCATGCCCGCATGTGCTCGATTCTCCGGAAGGCCGGAACGGATCGCCGGATGCCCGCCTCCGACCTCCTTCCGCTGCACCGCCTCGACCACGAGCTGGAACGGGAGCTGATCCGGAAGCTTTCGACCCTTCCCGAGACGCTCGAGCGGGCGGCAAAGGCCCGGGCCCCGCACCTGGTCTGCGAGTGGCTGGAACAGACCGCCGGCGAGGTCAACGCCTGGTACCACGCCGGGAACCCGTCCAGGAACCCGGAACTCGCGGTTCTCACGGAGGATGCGGAGCTGAGGGCCGCACGCCTGGGGCTGACCTGGGCGGTGCGCATCGCCCTCCGGAACGCCCTGTCGGTGCTCGGGATCTCGGCCCCCGAGGCCATGCACCGCGACGATGCGGCAGAGCCCGCGGAAGACGGCGCCGCGCTGACCCCCGAAAGCGGGGAGGGCTGACATGTCGGTCCTTGCCGTCGGGAGCGTGGCCCTCGACGACGTCGAGACCCCCTTCGGTCGGGTGACCTCGGCCCTCGGGGGCTCGGCGGTCCACTTCGCGTCGGCGGCCTCGATCTTCGCGCCGGTCCAGCTCGTGGGGGTCGTGGGCGCCGACTATCCGGTCGATCGGCTCGATTTCCTGCGCGCACGGGGCGTCGATCTCTCGGGGCTCGAAGTGGCCGAGGGCGAGAGCTTCCGCTGGAGTGGACGCTACGAGCACGACCTCGCCACCGCGCACACCCTGGAGACGCGCCTGGGGGTGTTCGCGGACTTCCACCCTCGCATCCCGGAGCCCTTCCGCGGCGCCGACATCGTCTTTCTCGGAAACATCGACCCACGCCTCCAGCTCGAAGTGCTGAAGCAGGTTGACGCGCCCCGTCTCGTGGCCTGCGACACGATGAACTACTGGATCGAGGGGAGCCGGAGCGCCCTCCTCGAGGTGCTGGCCCGGGTGGACGTGCTCCTCGTGAACGAGGCCGAGGTCAGGCAGCTCGCCGGCGACCCGAACCTCTTCCGCGCGGCCCGCTGGGTCCGCGAGCAGGGCCCCCGCAGGCTGGTGGTCAAGAAGGGCGAGCACGGCGCCATCCTCTTCGACGACGACGAGATCTTCTTCGTGCCCGGATATCCGCTCGAGGACGTCTTCGACCCCACCGGCGCGGGCGATGCCTTCGCCGGGGGCTTCCTGGGCTACCTGGCCGGAAATGGCGAGCTCTCCCCGCGGGCGCTCCGGAACGCCCTCGTGCACGGCT
>JBJHBX010000409.1:0-3316 GCA_050485725.1 Gemmatimonadales bacterium
CTTCCTGGTCCTGCTCCTTCTCTTCGGGGCGAAGCGGATCCCGATGATCGCGCGGGGGCTGGGCGAGGGGATCCGGAACTTCAAGGGAGGCCTCCGCGAGAACGAGCGCCTCGACGACGGCTCGGCACGCGACGGGGAGCCGGGAGACCGCGAGGACCGGACGCGCTGAGCATGTCGGAAGCGGCAAGGGCGGACGCAGCGCAGATCCTGGACCGGGTTCACCTGGTCCTGGACGAGCCGCAGGACCTGGTCAACATCGCCGCCGTGATCCGGGTAATGAAGAACATGGGGCTTTCCCGACTCCGTGTCGTTAACCCGGCGGAGTGGGATGCGTGGCGCATGACCGGGATCGCGCACCGGACCGACGACCTGGTCGAGGCCACGGAGCACTTCACCTCCCTCGAGGAGGCGGTTGCGGACTGCGTCCTGGTGGTGGGCACCTCGGCGCGGGCCAGGACCGCGCACCGGAACTACGGCTATGCCCGGGAGTGGGGTCGGCGGCTCGCGGGCACCGCCCGCGAGGGGAAGGTCGCCCTGGTCTTCGGCCGCGAGGACCGGGGGCTCTCGAACGAGGCCCTGGACAGGTGCGACGGCGTTGCGATCATTCCGACTTTCGGGGACTACTCGTCGCTGAACCTGGCCCAGGCCGCCATGGTGCTCGCGTACGAGATCTCGCTCGCGGCGCGGGGTGATCTGCCCCCACTTCCCCGCGGAAAGCGCACGCTGGGTCCCGCCACCCGCGAGCGGATGGAGACGATGTTCGCGGCGCTCGAGGGGGGCCTCGAGCGCGTGGATTTCTTCCGGTCGCGAAAGGCCGAATCGGTGATGCGCACCTTCCGGACCCTGCTCGCGCGCGCCGAGCTCGACCAGCACGAGGCAGGACTCGTTCAGGCCTTCGGCTTCGAGGTGCAGAAGTACTTCGGGGACCGTGGTGCCGACGCGACAGGACGGAATCGGGAGGAAGGTTCGGACGACGAGGCGGCGGCGGCGACCGGCCCGGGGGCGCAGGGGAGCGAACGCCCGGCCGGGAAGGGTCCCGAGGGCGGCTGAGCGAGCTGCCGGGTGTCGCGAGTCCCGGGCCGGGGCCCCGGCGTTGGCATGGGTCGAAATGGCACGTATCTTGACGTATCGGTATCCCCGTACCGCCTCCGCCCGGGCCTCTCGCCGCGTCTCGGCCGGCCCCTTCGTCTCCCCGTTCCCCTCTTCGATGACCGTCGACATCGACATGGTCTCCGCCTCGCTGGCGGAGCGGTATCGGGTGCTCCTCGGCATCGGGAGCACCCTTGCCGGCGTGGTCACCGAGGAGGAGATCTACGCCGCGGTCCACCGCGAAGCCACGCGCGTGCTCGAGGCCGACGGGTTCTACGTCGTGCTCTATGACGGGGCACTGGACGAGGCCGAGGTGGTGTACTGGGCCGATCGCGGCCACGGGCGGCACTCGAGCATCCACTTCAGGGGATCCGACAGCGAGGTGCTCCGTACCGGTGAGCCGGTCCTCGTGACCGATCGCCTGGCGGCGCGATCTCTCCTGACCCTGGGCGAGGATCACGCCGCGCCCACCCGGTCCGCGATCTCGGCACCGCTCCGCAAGGGCACCGAGGTCGTGGGCTGCCTCAGCGTGCAGAGCTACCGCCCCAGGGCCTACGGAGACGGAGAGCTCGAGCTCCTGCAGGGGGTCGCCGACGTGGCGTCCGTGGCCATCGTGAACGTGCGGCACCTGGTCGAGCTCGACCGGAGAAAGCGGGAGGCCGAGCGGATGCTGGACATCGCCCGGACGCTGGTGGCGTCGCTGGATGACCGCGAAGTGCTCCGGGGCATCGTCGACGCGGCCCGGGAACTTCTCGAGTCCGATGGCGCCACGGTGTGGCTGCTGGAGGAGGCCGGCGCCCGCGTCGGCGCGTCGGCGGGGACCGTGGCCCCCTCGGAGGGTGCGCTCTTTCCCCTCGAGGGCGAGGTGGTCCGGCTCCTCGTCGAGGAGCGGGAATCGCTGATCCTGGAGGACATTCCCGGCTCAAGGCTCCTTCCGCCTGCGATCCGCCGGCGCCTCCGTTCGAAGAGCGGGGTCATCGTGCCCCTCGTGGCCGGCGACCGGGTCGTGGGTGCCCTTTCGGTGGGTTCCATCGAGGAGCGCCATTTCGCGCCTGACGAGGCGAGGCTCCTGCAGAGGCTCGCGGGCCACGCGGCTCTCGCCCTCGACAACGCTCGGCTGCACGCCCGGCTCAGGGCGCTCTCGCTGACCGATCCGCTGACCGACCTTCCGAACCGGAGGCACCTGGAACTCCACCTGGCCCAGGAATTCGCCGCCGCCCGGCGCGGCCGCGCACTGGCCGTCGTCCTCTTCGACGTGGACTACTTCAAGGAGTTCAACGACAGCCTCGGGCACCTGGCCGGAGACGATGCACTGCGGGCCATCGGCGAGATCCTTCTCGGCGAGACCCGCGCCATGAACCTCGTGGCCCGGTACGGCGGGGACGAGTTCGTCGCCGTGCTCTCGGACACCGACCTGGAGGGCGGAGAGCGCCATGCCGAACGCGTGGCGCGGCGGCTCGCGCGGCATCCGGTTCTCGGCCCCCTCGGGCTGTCGCTCAGCGCCGGGGTGGCCGAGTTCAACGACGCGATGGAGCACGTGGAGGACCTGCTGGGAATGGCGGACCGGAACCTCTACAGGAGCAAGGAGACGCGCCCTCCCCGCCAGAGCCTTCCCGGGGAGCCGCTGGCTCCGACCGGAACCGGGACGCGGTGAGCGCCTCCGACCGGGGCTTCCTCGAGAGGCTCCTTGGGGATGCCGAGGCGCTTGCCCGCGCCGCCGGCCAGGTCACCCTCGGGCATTTCGGCGGGCGGGTCGCGGACGAGGCCAAGGGAGACGGATCCCCGGTGACGGTCGCCGACCGCGAGGCCGAGGCCCTCCTGCGTGAAGGGATCGCGCAGCGCTGGCCCACGCACCACGTGCTCGGCGAGGAGTTCGGCGAGACGGCCGGATCCGATCCGGTCCGGTGGATTCTCGACCCCATCGACGGCACCCGCTCCTTCATGCGGGGGGTGCCCCTCTACGGCGTGCTGATCGGCATCGAGGTGGAGGGCGATCCGGCGGTCGGGGTGGCCCACTTCCCCGCGCTGGGCGAGACGGTCTCGGCGGCCCGGGGGCTGGGCTGCCGCTGGGTCCCGGCCAACTCCGATGCCGCCGGAGCGCGCGTGGCCCGCGTCAACGGGGTTGGACGGCCAGCCGACGCAGTGGCGCTCACCTCCGACGAGGATATGACCCGCCGGAGCGGGGACTGCCCCGGTTGGCCGGCGCTCACCCAGCGCGTGGACTACG
>JBJHBX010000410.1:0-3316 GCA_050485725.1 Gemmatimonadales bacterium
CCAGGGGCACCCCAGTTCAAGTCGATGACACTCGTGTTCCTCTGTAGCTCCATGGACATCAAGAACTTCCAGCAACGATCACCCTGCTAAGCGGGACAGTCCTGGGGGTCATCGCCTTGGCCGTGATTCAAGAAGGTACGCGCTTGAATCTGGTACTACCGGCGTATTTCCTGTCGATCAGCTTCGTCATGTTCTGGTGGTCTTGGCACATTCAGGCCTACAAGTCACGTCGATGGGAAGATCAAGCGGCTAGTGCAGCTGCCGATGCCGGATCCCTGTCGCTGTTTCTCGCGGTTCTTGTGGTATTGATCGAATCCGGGTTGCCGACCTGGTTAGCTTGGCTCTTTGGCTTCCTCACCGTTCTCGTATGGGGAACCGACCATCTGCTCCGAATGCTGTTTCATTGGAAGTTCTTGTCCCAACATTCCGGATCCACTGGAGGTGGTGACGATGACTGACCGCAACTCACAGCGGAAGCCGCACGACTCTGAGATTGAGAAGAAGGAGTTGACCTTCGTAACGTGTCCAAAGCACAACGTTCGATATCCCCGAGGGTCATCTTGTCCGGAGTGTCGCAGAGAGTCCGCAGGGTAGGGGGAGCGCTGAGTGCCTTTGACAACGGAGCTGAATCCTTCGACGGGCGCCCCGACTTCGTATAACTGTGTCGGTTTCCGGCTCCGGGGCCCCTATGCGGGGCCCCTCCGACCTAACTTCCGCCCTGTCACGCCTCGTGCTGGCGCACGAGCCGCGCCAGGACGCAAGTTCGGAAACCGCTGATTCGTTATCCGAAACCCCTGGTGAGTGGTGGGGATGATCGCTTCAGAAGTAGAGTGGGACAAGCTTGCGCAAGAGCTCATCGACCGTCCCGCTCCGGAGGGCCTTAGGGGCGGAATCGAGCTGTTGGAGGAGCAGCTCGAACGGGTGAAGGTGTGTCAGAGCACTTTGCTTCGAGATGTAGTCGCTGTCGACTACGCGGCTCAGGTGCTGGAAGCGGGGAAGGGCATCCGCACCTTGAGTCCATCCGACGCCCAGCGCACGGCATATGCCGTGGCTCGCCGGGCCTTCGAGTCTTTTCATGAGTTGTTGGAGTTGTTGGCAGGGAGCGACGATGCGGAGTTGAAGGCCGCAGAGGCGTTCGTTCTCACGGTGTTCTCCGTGAAAGACAACCAGGGTCTGCTCGATCGAGCCGCTCAGGGCATGGGACTGCCGGTTGTTGACGATGAATCGATTCCTGCCCGGGAATTCGTGCGCCGAAGCGCGGAGGAGATCGGCCGGTTCTCCCCCTCCGGTCGAGCGGCATTGGAGAGGGCACTCGCACTGCGAGAAAAGAAGGGGAGTAAGAAGCGGCTCGACGGGGCTCGAAGGGAGAGACTCTCTGAGCTCGCCCGGAGCGAAGGCGCCGAGTCCATGGCCTTGATGCTTCAGGCTTATTGGGGATCTCTTTCGTTCCAAGCACATCCGCATGTCCGTTTAGGCTCGGCCGTTGTGATCACGCCGACTGGTGTGCAGGTGCTGCTCAATCCCACGGATCCGGATGAGGCTCCGGACCAAGTGGGACTAGCCACCACTTACTCGGCAGCACGCCTGTGTTGGAAGTATCTGCGACCCGATCGGGACGGGAGTACAGGGGGCTGATGATGGCGACGGACGGGGCTTCGGATAACTGCGGGTTTGCCGGTTCCGGGCGCTGGCGCGCCCTCCACCCAACTTCCCTGCGTGTCACGCCTCGTGCTGAACTGCGCACGAGCCGCGCCACTTCGGGAAGTTCGGCAACCCCTGATACGTTGATATGGAAAGGCTCTGTCAAGTAGCGAGTTCCAGGAGGGGAGGCCGGGGCGTCTTCGACGATGAATCCTGCTGATATTCGATGGTTGGGCCGTGAGCCCAGAGCATCATGAGACGGATTCGTCGGGAGCTGGCCGGAGTCTATACTCGGGGGTTGGGCGCGGGGCCGTACCCCGTAACGTTTCGAGGCGTTCTCCTATCGTGCCCCGAACACTCCCCCCCTGGATGTTCAGCTCAAGCGGCGCGGGTCACCTCCGAGGTTTCGAGTGCGGACGTGTCCAGATCGTGAAGCACGGCCCAGAGGAACCCGACCATCTCGCGAGCCACTGCGGTGGCCGCCACCTGCTTGGGTTTCTTGGCCGCGAGGCGGTGAAACACCTTGTAGAGACGGTGCTGGCACTTCCAGGCGTGGGCGATGACCGCAGGGTCCTGCCCTTCCTGGCGATGTCGCAGGGAAGCTCCGACGGTCGGTCGTCTTCGATAGTGCCAGGCCGCCTGCACGAGGACGTGGCGGACGCGGGTGTTACCGGCTTTGGTGATGGCCCCGAGGCGCCTTCGGTCTCCGGAGGAGTGCTCACTGGGCACGAGACCGAGGTATGCCATGAGTTGACGCGGACTCTCGAACCGCCTCACGTCGCCGAGCTCGGTGGCCAGCACCATGGCGGCCTGGGTCTTGAACCCGCGGAAGCAGCCGATCCGGTCCACGATCGGCTTGTAGCGAGGCGTGAGGGCCAGCGCCTCGATCCGGCGATCCAGATCGTCGCGACGCTGCAGCTTGTACTCGAGCAAGGCGAGATACTCACCGAGCACGATCCGGTCCTCGTCGGAGAGCTTGCCCGGCATCAGCACGTGGCGGATCCAGTTCATGTGCCGGGTGGTCCACTGGGTGCCGTCGCGATAGATGAAGCCGCGCCGCCTGAGGAACTTGAGGATGTAATGGCGAGACTTGATGATCTCGCGCTGGAAAGTCTCCCGGCACCGAACGAGATCCCGGACGCGTTCGTCCTCCTCGGTGGGGATGTGAATCAGGACCAAGCGGTCGTCGCGGAAGTCACGGGCGATCTTGATGGCGTCGCGCCGGTCGGTCTTCCGGTGTTCGCCAGGCCGCCGCGGGATGAGCGACGGTGCGGCCAGCTCACAGGGCACGCCCCACTCCAGGAGCATGCGCTGAAGCACGTAGCCTGCGCCGGACGCCTCGTAGCAGGCGCGGACCCCACCATCGCGCTGCAGACGCTCGAAGTAGCGCCGGATTCGCTTGGGATCGTTCAGGATCCGATCCACCCGGAGCGGCTCCGGGTCCCGCCCCCGGAACACGGCTGCGGTGATCGAATCCTTGTGCACATCGAGTCCTACCCAGAAGATTACGGATCGCATGGACATCGGCTGGTCTCCTTTCGGTGCGGCCCGAGGCCGCATGTGGCTCTGGTGTCGCCTCCTCGAAACGGCACGCTAATCCACGCAGTCCGGAGGAGGCCAGCCTTTCCATTGTGTCTATGCGAAATAGCGCGGGTAGGAGTGCGCGGTCAGACGG
>JBJHBX010000411.1:0-3305 GCA_050485725.1 Gemmatimonadales bacterium
CTCCGGGCCGGTGGGTTTGCCCGCGCCTCGAACGGCGCCGGCGGGCTCGAAGGCGGTGTCACCACCGGGGCGCCCCTCGTGGTGCGCGGCGCCATGAAGCCGATCTCGACGCTGATGAAGCACCGGCTTCCGTCGGTGGACCTCCGGGACGGGAGCGCCGCCGCCGCGGCCACCGAGCGGAGCGACGTCTGCGCCGTTCCCGCCGCCGGGATCGTGGCCGAGGCGATGGTGGCGCTGGTCGTTGCCGACGCCTTCCTCGAGAAGTTCGGCGGCGACGCGATGTCGGAGCTCCACCGGAACTTCGATGCATGGCTCGCGTACCTCGGATCGCGAGGGTGGGCTCCCCGCCCCGAGGTGTCGCAGGAGCCGGCAGACGGATCATGACCGACCCATCGGAAGGACCCCCGCTTCGCATCGTGCTCGTGGGCTTCATGGCCTCGGGAAAGTCCTCGGTGGGACGTGCGCTCGCCCGCGAGCTCGGATGGCGGTTCCTCGACTTCGACCGGGAGATCGCCCGCCGGGAAGGACGGTCGGTGCAGGCCATCTTCCGGGAGTCGGGCGAGGAACGGTTCCGCGAGCTCGAAGCCCGGGTCGCCGAGGAACTGGTCGCCGAGGAGGAGGTGGTCCTGGCCCCGGGCGGCGGCTGGCCATGCAGGCCCGGGCGCCTCGACGCGCTCCCCGAGCGCACCCTCTCGATCTGGATCCGGGTCGGGCCCGACACGGTCCTGGCCCGGGCTTCGCGGCGGAAGGGGGCGCGCCCCCTGCTGGACGTTACGGACCCCGCCGAGCGGATCGACCAGCTTCTCGAGGAGCGGGAGCCCTGGTACCGGAAGGCCGACTGGACCGTGTCCGGCGACCACGGCTCTCCGGCTCAGCTCGCCCGTCGCATCGCGGCCCGGCTCCGCGACCGCTGAGCGCCCGGCAAGGGCACATACGTATCCTGGAACCTTTCCGCGGCCCCCAGGGGCCCACAATGAAGCGGTGAGCATGCCCCCGAAGCAGAACGGAAACCAGCTCGTCATCGTCGAGTCGCCGACGAAGGCCCGCACCATCGGACGCTACCTGGGCCGAGGCTACGACGTGGTCGCGTCGGTGGGGCACGTGCGCGACCTCCCCGTGAAGGAGCTGGGGGTCGATGTCGAGCGCGGCTTCCGCCCCCGGTACGTGACGATCCGCGGGAAGAAGAAGGTGCTGGACGACCTGAAGGCCCGGGCCCGCAAGGCCGACAGGATCATTCTTGCCACCGACCCCGACCGCGAGGGCGAAGCCATTGCCTGGCACGTGGCCGAGTACCTGGGGCAGGGGAAGGACCCGGATCGCTTCCGCCGGGTGGAGTTCCGCGAGGTCACGAAGCGGGCCGTCGAGCGCGCCCTCGAGGAGCCCGGCCACCTCGACATGAAGAAGGTCGAGGCCCAGCAGGCGCGCCGCATCCTGGATCGGATCGTGGGCTACCAGGTGTCGAAGGACATTCTCTGGAAGTCGATCTATCCGGGGCTTTCGGCCGGCCGCGTCCAGACCGTGGCGCTCCGGCTGATCTGCGAGCGCGAGGAGGAGATCCGGCGCTTCGTCGAGGAGGAGTACTGGTCCATCACCGCCCACCTGGCGAAGGAGGGCCAGCCCTTCGAGGCGAAGCTGCACAAGATCGACGGAAAGGCCTTCACCCTCCCGGACGAAACCACCGCCACGGCCGTCGTGGAGGAGGCCTCGCAGCTCCCCTTCGAGGCCACCGACGTGAAGCGCCGCGAGCGCAGGAAGAACGCGCCCGCACCCTTCACGACCTCGACGCTCCAGCAGGAGGCGGCCAAGCGGCTCCGTTTCTCGGCGCGCCGCACGATGACGACGGCGCAGCGGCTCTACGAAGGGATGGAGATCGGGGGACGCGGCACCACCGGGCTCATCACCTACATGCGAACGGACTCGACCCGCGTCTCGTCCGAGGCGGCGGGTGCGGCCCGCGACTGGGTACGTGGCGAGTTCGGGGAGCGCTACCTGCCGAAGGCCCCTCGGCTCTACGGTGGGAACCAGCAGAAGGGGGCCCAGGAGGCCCACGAGGCGATCCGTCCCACCGATCCGACCCTTCACCCCGACGAGGTGAAGCGCTGGGCGGACGACGGGGAGCACCGTCTCTACGAGCTGATCTGGCTGCGCTTCGTGGCGAGCCAGATGGAGCCCACGGTCTACGACACGACCACGGTGGATTTCGACCTCGAGGGGCGCGACTCCGGACGCCGGTACACCTTCCGGGCCACGGGCTCGGTGGTCAAGTTCGACGGCTTCACCCGCCTCTACCGCGAGGCCACCGAGGCCGGCGAGCACCGAAGGCTCGACGACCTCGAGCCCCTCCCGGCCATCGAGAAGGGTGACCGCGCCGACCTTCGTCGCATCGAGCCGAAGCAGCATTTCACCCAGCCCCCGCCCCGCTTCTCGGAGGCTTCGCTGGTCAAGGAGATGGAGCGCCTCGGCATCGGCCGTCCCTCGACCTACGCGAACATCCTGTCGACGATCCAGGAGCGTGGCTACGTCGAGCAGGAGGACCGTCGCTTCGCGCCGACACCGCTGGGGGACACGGTGGCCCGCCTCGTGATCCGGGTCTTCACCGACCTCTTCGACGTCGACTTCACCTCGCGCATGGAGGGGGAGCTCGACCGGGTCGAGGAGGGCGAAAGCGACTGGCGGGAGGTGCTGGAGGGCTTCTACCCGGGATTCCTGGAGCAGCTCGAGTCGGGGAAGCGCTCGGTGGATGCCATTGTCCGCGAGATCTCCGAGGCCGAGGGCGAAAGCTGCGACAAGTGCGGAAGCCCGATGCTGGTCAAGTGGAACAAGCGCGGACGCTTCCTGGGATGCAGCGGATACCCGGCCTGCCGGAACACCCGCTCCATCGACACCCCCGGGGATCTGTCGGAGGATGCGGAGCTGGGGGTCCACCCCCGGAGCGGGGAGCCGGTCTTCCTCAGGACCGGTCCCTACGGACTGTACGTGCAGCTCGGCGAGGCGGGCCCCGACGGCGGAAAGCCCCCCCGGGCCTCGCTCCCCGAGGGGACCGAGCCGGGGTCCGTGACGCTGGACTACGCGGCGAAGCTCCTGGACCTGCCCCGGCTGCTCGGCGAGGACCCGAAGACGGGGAAGCCCGTCGAGGCCGGGCTCGGCCGATACGGCCCCTTCGTGCGCAGGGAGCGCACCTACCGGAACCTCCGCGACATGGACCACCTTTTCTCGGTGGAGCTCCAGGAGGCGCTGGAGCTCCTTGCCACCGAGCAGGGGCCTGCCGTGCTCCGCACCCTGGGTGCGCATCCGGAATCCTGTCT
>JBJHBX010000412.1:0-3297 GCA_050485725.1 Gemmatimonadales bacterium
ATCACCGTCGTCCCGGTCCGGAAGCCGTCTCCGATCCGATGGTGGTGTCCAACCTTCAGGCCGGGCACGTCCACGAGGGTGTTGGTGGGTCCGGGGGCCTGTGCCTCGAGCAGGCCGGAGGCTGACGCCAGGACCGCGAGTGCGGCCGCGAGGAATCGTGCGAAGTGGCGCATGACCATCTCCTTGGGCGGGCCCTGGGGGCGACTGGGGGAGGTGAGGAGCGGCGGGATTGTACCGGCGAGCGACGCCACGACGCAACGACCGGAACCCGAGGAGGTCCGGGAGACCGCATGGTTGCAGGGATCTGGACGCGACGGGCCCCGGGCTCCGTCGCCAAACTTGACGCAAGATCGCATACTGCATACGGTGTTGAAAAAACCGAGCCCCGAAACGCTTCCTGCTCCGGATCCCGATCGGATCCCGATCGGAATGTCGGGAAGCCCCACGACTCGCGGAGGCGATTCTCGCCGCGCGGCACGCGGGTCTCCCGCACCGGTGGGTGCCGTTCGAGATCGGGGCGTAACCGCCCGGTAAATCCTTGCGGTTCGGGGTTGAACTCCGAGGTGGCGGAGGGTGAACATGCGTCCTGCGAAGGAGCTTTGCGGAGAGTCCGACCTCCTCGCATCCGTTCGAACTGGAATCCGATGCCCACTACCCGGAACCGTTCCGGGCCGGGGGCCGAGCGTTTCTCTCCGGCGAGGAGGACTGCTGATCGACCAGGCGTCCTGACCGGCAGGAGAAGACCCGTTCCGGACCGGGTGTCGAGTCCGGAAGAAGAGGGCAGTTCCGCAGCGCGAACCCTTGCAATCAGGAGAACTCCGATGCCCCTCCGACTTCGACTCGTCCCGCTTCTGGTCGGGTTGCTCGCGGTCGCCACGACCGCGCCACCCGCGCTTGCCCAGTCGACCGGAACGGTCGACGGGCAGGTGATCAGCCAGCGATCGGGGGAACCGATGGCCAGTGTCCAGGTCTTCCTGGATGGCACGAGCTTCGGTTCCGTGACCGATTCCAACGGTCGCTTTACCATCGCCAGCGTGCCCGCGGGCACCTATTCGCTGCGGGCGCAGCGGATCGGGTTCGCGACCGGGAGCCAGACCATCACGGTGCAGGCCGGACAGGCCGTCACGGTTCGCATCGCCCTGACCGACCGTGCGATCGCCCTCGACGAGGTCGTGGTCACCGGCCAGGGCTCGGAGATCTCCCGAAGGCGTCTCTCGACCAACATCGACGTGATCTCGCAGGAGCAGCTGCGAGCGGCCCCGGTGTCGCGCCTCGACCAGATCCTTCAGACCGGTCTTCCCTCGGTGCAGGTCCGACTGGCCTCGGGCCAGCCCGGAACGACCTCGGTCATGCGGGGACGTGGGCCGGTGTCCGCGAGCCGGGCCTCGACACCGGTCATCTACGTGGACGGAGTCCGCGTCGACAACCTCAACTCCCAGGCGGCCCTGTCCCTCAACACCTCGGGCGGGCGGAGCACCGGTTCGCAGACGTCGTCGATCGCGGACATTCCCCTCGAGAACATCGAGCGCATCGAGTACATCCCCGGTGGTGCGGCCACCACGCTCTACGGATCCGACGCGGCGAACGGGGTGCTCCAGATCTTCACCTCGCGAGGCTCCCCCGGGCCGGCCGACCTCTCGTTCGAAACCGAGGTCGGATACGAGACCCCGATCCGGAAGTACTTCCACTTCCCGCAGACGGTGGACCTGCTCTACCGCAACGCCCTCACGCAGCGGTACCGCGTGTCCGGGCGGGGAGGGAGCGAGGGCCTCACCTGGTCGTTCAGCGGGAGCGTCCACGACCGCGAAGGCTACCGGATCGCGAGCAACGCCTCGCGAAGCTACCAGGGCCGGACCGGGCTCGCGGCCGCCATCTCCGAAAACCTCCGATACGACGGATCCTTCTCGTTCGGGTGGAACCATTACGAGCGGACCCGCGATGGAAACGCCGGGAGCTACACGCCACTCTGGCTCCTGGAAGGCGCCCGCATCTTCGCCTTCGGGTTCAACAACGACCTGGCCAACGCCTCGCCCCAGGAGCTCGCGGAGCTCGGGAGCTGGCTGGCCCAGGCCGAGGCCCTGCAGAACAACCGGATCCAGGTCGCGCGGACGCAGACCTCGCACTCGCTCCGCTGGGAACCGAGCGAAACGCTGAGCTTTCGGGCGCTTGCCGGGCTCGACCATCGCTCGAGCAACGAGCGCGGGATCCAGACGAACGAGTTCCTGATCCACACCCTGGTGGTCGCCCCCGGTACGAACGATCGGGGAACCATCTCGAGCTACGACCGGAGCTTCCTCGGGCTGACGCTGGAAGCCGGGGGTCAGCACCGCGGCGACCTCGGACCCTTCTCCGTGATCAGCAACATCGGTGGTCAGCTCTTCCGGACCGACGACAACCAGTCGGCCCGGGTCGCGACGAACGTCCGTGACGGAAGCCTTACGGTTCGGGGAGCCGGCACCACCTCGGCCGACGACGTCTTCATCACCCTCGTGAACTACGGCGCATACGCGCAGCAGAACTGGGGCTTCGACGACCGCTACTTCCTCGAGGTGGGCATTCGCGCCGACGGAAACTCGGCCTTCGGAGACGAGGTGGGGGTTCAGTACTACCCGAAGGCCGGCGTCGTCTGGGACCTGGGTCGAGAGGCGTTCTACGAGTTCAGCTCGCTGGCGCAGTGGATCGGTGAGGTCCGCTTCAGGGCCAACTACGGGGTGGCCGGGAACTTCCCCGAACCCTACAGCCGCGACCGCACGGTGAGCTTCGCCTCGTTCCTGGGCCAGCAGGCGGTCGGCTTCGGGAACCCCGGAAACCCGCAGCTCCTGCCCGAGAAGACGTACACCTCGGAGTTCGGCGCCGATTTCGATGCGCTCCAGGGGCGACTCACCTTCGGCTTCAACTGGTACGATGCACGTACCCGGGACGCGCTCTTCCTGGCGCCGTCCCCTCCGTCCACCGGGGAAGGGATCCAGGTGCGGAACGTGGGCGAGATCAAGAACACGGGCATCGAGTTCCAGGCAGCGGCGACGCTGGTCCGCTCGGACCGGCTGAACCTTCGCCTGAACGCTTCCTACAACACGCTCGAGAACGTCGTGACCGACGCCGGCGGTACCACCCCGTTCGCCATCGGCGGTCACAGCGCCGGGACGATCCAGAGCGTGGTCGAACAGGGCCAGCCTCTCGGCGTGCTTCGCGGGAACAAGGCCACCTTCAATGCGAATGGCACGGTGGAATCGGTGACGCCGATCGCCCACCTCGGCAGCCCGCTCCCCGACCGATTCGGCACCGTGGGACTGAACG
>JBJHBX010000413.1:0-3283 GCA_050485725.1 Gemmatimonadales bacterium
CTCGTGGACCGCCCCATGCTGAACGTCTACGTGCTCCGGAAGGATGGGGATGCGTGGTCCGTGGCCCACACCCGCATCCGCGACCGCTGGACGCTGGCGTACGCGGAGCCGTAGCGGGATCGGCGCGCCCGCAGGCCCCACAAGCTCAAACATTTGCATCACCAGCAAGCAAGCTCAAGGACTTGCCTCCCCAGGAGGCAAGCCATTACATTTGCACAACCGCGCCACGCTTCCCTGCGTCCCGCGGGCTCGCCTGCGGGCTCGCTCGGGGGCTCCCTCCGCGGGCTGCCCCGCCCCTCCCCGCTCCCGAGGCATCGCCCATGCCCACGATCCATGCGGTCCTGACCGGAGATCTGGTCGGCTCGGCCGAGCGCACCCCGGCATCGGTGGACGAGGCCATGCGCGCCCTGCGCCAGGCGGCCCGCGACCTCGACGCCTGGACCGGCGCCGACACGCACTTCTCGCGCTTCCGGGGCGATGGCTGGCAGCTCTACCTGGCCTCCCCTGCCCCGTCGCTCGCCGCGGTGCTCCTGCTCGTGGCATCGCTTCGTACCCGGCGCACGGGGCTCGAGACCCGGATCGCGCTGGGGTTCGGGCCGATCCAGAAGCTCGGGCGCAGGCGGAAGGGGCTCGCCGATGCGGCGGGGCAGGCCTTCACCCTGTCGGGGCGCGCCCTCGACGCCATGCCGCGCCACCGGCGAATCGCGCTTGCGGGCCCCGGCGTGGTGCTCCCCTGGCACCGGGCCCTCTTCGAGCTCGCGGCGTGGAACGCGGGCCGCTGGACCCCGGAGCAGGCCGAGGCGGTGGCGCTCGCCCTGGACCCCCGCGCCCGCCGCACCCAGGCCGAGATCGCCGGGGTGCTGGGGGTGACGCGGCAGGCGGTGCAGTCGAGGCTGAGCGGTGCCGGTTGGGATGCGCTTTCGGGGGCGGTCGAGGCGGTCCGGACCCACGACTGGGGTGGCGCCGAGGAGGAGGCCGAGGCCGACGCCGAGGCCGACGCCAGCGGCGACCCCAGCGCCACACCGGGGAGCGCGCCCCATGGCTGAGACCTTCGCGGCCCTCCTCCTGGCCCACGTGGCCGCCGACTTCCTCCTGCAGCCAACCCGAATGGTCGAGGCCCGGGCCCGGCGGGACGGCGGGGCCCTCGTCCTTCACGGGCTCGTGGTGGCGGTGATGACCGCGGTCACGCTGGGGGCGACGACCCCCGGCGCCCTCGGGGTGGTGGGAATCGTCGCGGCCCTTCACCTGGTCATCGACCTCGGAAAGGCGCTGGCGCGGCCCGGCCTCACTCCCTTCCTCGTGGACCAGGGGGTGCACCTGGCGGTGCTCGTGATGGTGGCGGCGCAGCGTCCGGATCTCTGGGATGCGGGGCTCTGGGCCGGGGCGACCTGGCTGCCCGTGGCGATGGTGCTCACCGCCGGTGCGGTCCTCGCGATCCGGGCCGGCGCCTTCGCGGTGGGGCTCCTCCTCGAGCGCTGGGGCGACGTGGGCATGGAGGGGCTGCCGGGCGGGGGTCGCACCATCGGGAATCTCGAGCGGGGGCTGATCTACCTGCTCGTGCTGGCGGGACAGCCCGCCGCCATCGGCTTCCTGATCGCGGCCAAGTCGGTGCTCCGCTTCGGCACCGTCCGCGACGAGGCGCGCCTCTCGGAATACGTGATCGTGGGGACGCTGGCGTCGTTCGGATGGGCGATCCTGGTCTCGGTGGGCACCCTGGCCCTGCTCTCGGCGCTCGGCGCGCCGGGAGGCGGCGTGCTGGAGATCGGCGTGCCGGGGGGCGGAAAGGGGCAGTAAGGGGCAGTAGGGGGCATTAGGGGGCAGTAAGGGGCGGCTCGGTGTCGCGCCGGGGGGGCGGCAAGGGGGCGGCCGCGGAGGCGCGCGAACGATCGCGGCCCGGTCCCCCCGCGGGCCCCCCCCGAGCGCCCGCTCCCCCTATCCCTCGTCCGGCCGCACCACGCGGAAGAGCACCACTTCCTGCGTGCCGCCCTCTCCGGGCCGCGCCCCCAGGAACCAGCCGGGCCCGGCCTCGAAGGGCACGAAGGGGTGCGGCAGCTCGATGTCGGCAAGGAGCTCGCCCTCGAGGGTCTGCGCCGTGAACCGCGCCCGGGGCGCGCCCTCGCCCGAGACCTGGGCCCACAGGGTGCCATCTTCGAGCAGGTCGAAGTGCAGGTAGGGCGGCACCGAGGCCGGGGGCCGGATCACGGAGAGCCGCTCGTACTGGACCTCGCGCCCGCGCTCGGAACTCATGAAGTCGGAGCGGAGCTGGATCGCCGCCGCGTACTCCTCGGCGGTGGGGGCCCGGGGTGCCGCGCCCACGGCCACCTGGCCCACCGGCGCGCCCAGGGCACCTTCCTCCCAGATCTCGGCCCGCGGCCCCTCGCCATCGCCCACGACGAGGAACCGGCCGTTGGCCGCCGAAATCGTGCGGCGCCCCAGGGCCCGGCCCTCCACCGCCGGGAAGCTCCCGATGCGCCCCTGCCTCCGCCCCTCGAAGTCGGTCACCCAGACCTCGGCGGAGCTCCGTTCGCCCGAGTCTCCGACCGGGGAAAAGACGGCCGGGAGCCCGATCACGAGGAGCCCCCGGTCCCCCCGGCATCGAAGCACGTCGGGCTCCTCCTCGGGGCGATACTCGCCCACGTAGTCGAGCTCCGGGGTGAAGTGGAGGAACATGCGGCGGTTGTAGTCCCAGAGAAGGAGCCTGTCGGTGCCGCAGGTCGAGAGCCAGCGGGCACTCCGCATCTCTCCCGGACCGTCGCCGGGCCGCACCACCGAGCGCACGAGGCGCCCCTGGGCATCGAAGCGGTGAATCCCGGGCCCGTGGTGGTCCGAGATCACGATCGCGCCGTCGGGAAGGCGCGTGGCCCAGGTCGCGAAACCCGGGCCCACCGGGTCCCCGACCTCGTCCACGGCTCCGATCGGAATCACGAGCATGGGCTCGGGGTCGAAGTGCCATCCCCCCTCACCCGCGCCACGCGGCCCGGCATCGGCCGACGTGCACCCGGCGCCGGCCGCGATCCAGCCTCCCATCAACAGGAGAAGCCCGACCCTCGGTCCGGGGCGGGTGCGTCGCATCCCCCGAGAAATGTTCGTGCGCCCGGGGCCAGGGAGCTCGGCGAGGGCCGATGACAGGGTGGAGGTCGGTGGCGTGAAATGCATGGGGCCTCGGAGGATGCGGGAGAGGTGGAGAGGGCGAGCCCCCCTCTGCACGGGAGGCAGGGGATGCTGAGCAAGATGGGGACCCGGAATCCGGCGATGGAGGCTGGGATGGACGCTCGGATGGACG
>JBJHBX010000414.1:0-3280 GCA_050485725.1 Gemmatimonadales bacterium
GAACGAGCACGGCGAGTGCCAGGAGCAGGCCGATCAGGGTCGTGCGCATGGGTGGTCCTCCATCAGGGTCGTTGGAACGCTCGAGGGGCGGTTTCGTCAGAAACGAAGCGTGAGTCCGACCAGGAAACCGGCGTTGGTCAGGTCGGCGCGGCTCCCGGCGTCGCTCTCGTAGTCCACCGAAAGGACCCGGTACCCGCCCGACAGGAAGACCGAGTGCGAGAGGTCGAAGTTCACGGTGGCGACGGCCTGCCAGGTCGCATCAGACCCGACGCCGAATCCTCCACCGTCCAGGTAGCCGATGGCGGTCCAGCGGGGGTGGAGCCGGGCGTTCCCCCGCACCGCCACGATCGGGTCCGCGAAGCGGTGACGGGGGGAACGGCTTACCGCGCCCCCGGCCACGTCCACGTCGGCGTTCACCCACCAGGCCCTGAGGCCGCCCAGGAGATCCACCGAGCCTCCCGGTTCGTCGACGACGCGGTACCCGCCCTCGAGGGTGAGCGAGGTCTGGCGAAGGTCGCCCGCGGCGGGCGCCGGACCCACCCCGGGAACCATGACCAGGCCCCGCCGAGACGCGGTCACGTGGCTGAAGTCTCCGAGAAAGACGAGACGGTCGATCCGCACGAAGCCGGTCATGAAGAAGGCCACGGCGATGTCGTCGAAGAGCTCCGAAAAGGACCGGTCCACTTCCAGGACCGGACCCCCGGGAAGGGGCTGGAAGGTCCCTCCCGCCCCGGCGGCCCAGACGTACGCGGTGGCCTGATAGACCGGGGTCGAGGGGGCCTGGGCGTGGGCGTCGAGGGGCGCGAGGAAGATGAAGAGAATGGGCAGGAAGGCCGCGAGGGCCCACCGGTGCGTGCGGACGATGAAGGGCATGGTATCGATCTCGGGTATGGGGAACATGGTGGGGTGGAGTGGCCGGGCAGGCGTGTCAACGGTCGCCGGTGGCGTCCTTGTAGATGCGGCCGTCCTTCATGATCACGAGGAAGCTCCCCTCGGGGTCGGCCAGGAGCTCCAGGTCGGCCAGCGGGTCCCCGTCCACGAGGATCAGGTCCGCGAGGGCACCTTCGCGTACCACCCCCAGCCGCCCCTGGTACGGGGCGCGAAGACCTGAAAGGGCCAGGAGCTGCGCGTTGTCGTGGGTCACGAGCTTCAGGATCTCGGCAGCGGTGAACCACTCCGCGAGCCTCAGGATGTAGCTGTTCTGCTCCACGTTCAGCTCGGGCTCGAAGAGGAAGTCGGTTCCCCACGCGAGCTTCACCCCGAGATCCCTGGCCAGGGGCCACAGGCGTCGCTGCCCCTCCAGCACGGGGCGCCGCTTCTCGATCCTGAGGGGCGTCATGTCGGGCGTGTCGTCCATCAGCACCTGGGTCGAGAGCCAGACCCCCCGGAGCGCCATGAGCCGAAGGGTTGCCTCGTCCAGGAGCTGTCCGTGCTCGATGACCCGGACCCCGGCGTCCATGGCCCGGCGAACGGCGGCGGGTGTGTAGGCGTGGACCGCCACGTAGGTGCCCCAGTCCTCGGCCGCTTCGACGGCGGCCCGCATCTCGTCGAGCGTGTACTGGGTCACGTCGAGGGGGTCGTAGTCCGACGAGGTGCCGCCCCCCGCCATCAGCTTGATCTGGCTCGCCCCGAAGCGAAGGTTCTCGCGGGTGGCGTTGAGCACCTCGTCGCGTCCGTCGGCAATGAAGGTGGCCCCGAGGAGTTCGGCCCGAGCCGGCTCGCCGAAGAAGCGCCGGGAACCTTCGTCGGGGGTCCGGAAGTCACCGTGCCCCGAGGTCTGGCTGATCGTGGCTCCCGAGGGCCAGATCCTTGGCCCCCGGAGCTGCCCCGCATCGATGGCGGCCTTCAGCGGGAAGATGGGGCCACCCACATCGCGGACCGCCGTGAATCCCCTCATCAGCATGGCTTCCGCCCCGGCCGCGGCCTGCTGCCCGGCTCTCTCCGGTGTGAGCCCCGGATCCGCCAGGTCCGCCATTCCCAGCGCCCCGAATGTCATGTGCACGTGGACGTCGATGAGCCCCGGCATCAGCGTGCGCCCCTCGCCGTCGATGATCCGGGCGTCGGCCGCGGTGACCTCGGGGCCGATCCGCGCGATCACGTTCCCCTCGACGAGCACGTTCGTGGGCCCGTGAAGAAAGGCGCTCGCCCCGTCGAAGACGCGGACGTTCGTGAAAAGGGTGCTGCCGGGGTCCTGCGCCGCTGCCGGCAGGGCAAGCGCAAGCCAGACCCAGGCGACGGGCAGCCGCCGGAGGATGCTCGAAGGCATGGGGAGATCTCCGTGATCGATGGGCATGCGGGGGCCTGCGCCCCGCGCGACGGAGACCGGGTTGGAACAGGAGGGGGGGGAGGGCCCGGATCGTCGAGGAAGGTGCTTCGGGACGATACGTCCGGAGACCCCATCCGTCAACAACTTATTCGTCACGATGCGCAGGGCACGGTGAGGCGCAGGGTCCGGTCCCGAGCGTGCGCATCCCTCGCCGCGATGCTCCAGGTGTGATCGCCGCGCACGCCCCTCCGGGTCCGCAGCGTCCCACACCCGCGGACGGGTGGCGATCGCATCCGGGCCACCGGGCTGCTGAAGCGCTCGTGGGTCCCCTGCGGGCACGCCGAGTCGCCCGCACGGGACCCCCTTCGCGCTTCCAGTCCGGACTCGGAGCCTGGTGACGTGCGCGCGCCCGGGAGGTCTCGCACGGGCGGCGACCAGGGGGCGGGGCGCCTCGGGCCGGGGCCACAAGCATTCGGCCACCCGCGCGTGAATCAGGCGCCACGTGCACGCCACGACGGACCCCCACCCCCTCTCTCCGCATCCCCTATCCCGGGTACGGGTACGGCCAGGGCTACCGCCCGGCCTCGTTCGGGGACGTTCCCGACCCCCTCGCCGCCATCCCGAACGGGGTGAGCGGCCAGGGCAGGCGCGAGCGGCCAGGGCCGGCGCGAGCGGCCAAGGCCGGCGCGAGCGGCCAAGGCCGGCGCGCGCGGTCAGTGCCGGAGCGAGCGGGCACGGCCGGCGCGAGATGAACCGCGACATGATCGCGGGCGAACACCGCGACGACCTCGTGGGACTCGTCGGGCCGCTGGACGACGGGCTGCTGCTGGAGCGGGCCGACGAGGCCTTCATCCGGACCCTCTCGACGAGTGCGGGGCCCGACTGGCTCGCCGGCGAGCACCTGCCGCGGCGGCGCCAGGGCGAGGTGGAGCTTGCCCGGGTCGCGCTGGCCTCGGTCACGAGCGACGTGATCGCGCTCCGGGGTCGCTGGGCGGGCGGGCGCTACCACTACCG
>JBJHBX010000415.1:0-3267 GCA_050485725.1 Gemmatimonadales bacterium
CGGCCCCTGCTCGATCGGGGTGTTGCAGCGACCCTCGCCGAAGGCGGTCACCCCCTCGACGGCGAGTGCCCTCGCCTCCACCACGACCGCGATCACCGGAGGACCGTCGCGGAGGAGCTCCCGCGCCTCGGAGTGCCAGGTGTCGTAGCCCAGACGCTCGACCTCGATGCGGTACGTCCCCTCCATGGGAACGCGCACCACCGCCCGCCCGCTGGCGTCCGTCGTGGCCGCGACGACCCGCCGATCCTGCGTGTCAAGGAGGCTGACGAGCGCCGTTCCCACCGCCTCGCCGCTGGTCGAAGTCACCTGGATCGTCACCTCGAACGCCGCCTGCGCGGATCCCGGTACCGGGGCTCCCGCCCAGGCGATGACGACCAGGAGCACCGGCACGATCCCGCGCAGGATGCCTTCCCTGCGCGGGATCTGGTCTCTCGGGCGATCCTCCCTGACGTGCCACCGGCTTCGGTGTGTCCGTTGGGGGAGGGTGGCCGCGGTCATGGGCGATCAGAGCGAGAGAACACTCAGCGCATCCCGGACGCTCGCCGCTCGCTCGGGCGTATAGACCCGCGCCACCACCGTGTCATCGCATCGACTGCGGACGACATCGCCCAGGCCGGGCACCGCCTGCCACGTCAGGCCTCGATGGAGGGTGATTGTCGTCGACCGGCCTTCGGACAGGTTCGGGCCGGATGCGGGCAGGGACGACACGCCGTAGAGGCGGGTCCCGTCGAGGAGCGCTGCCGAACCGCCACCACCGGAGTCGCATAGGGCATACGTATTATTCTCTAGATCGCAGTCACACCCGCAGTCGGAGCCGCCCCCCGCGAGGAAGCTGCCTCCGCATTGACCGACGATGGTGCCCTCGCATGCCTCGATACCCCCTCCTACGTACTCCCGGCAGGACTCGACTTGGGGCATGAAGCACCCCTCGCACATGCAGTCGTAGCCGTACTCGCCCTGGCACTCCGACCAGTGGGGAGGCTCGCCCGTGAAGCAGTAACACCGCCAGCAGTCCTCGACCGCACCGGGCAACGCGCTAGGGCTGAGCGCCGCGGGCGTGAAGGTGACGGGTCCCGCGACCGAGGCCGGGGAAGGCGAACTCGAAACCGCCACCACCGGGACGAAGGACTGGCCGTCGGCCTGAACCGGCGCGACGCCGAGAACCATGATGGCCCAAACCATCGACACCA
Organism: Gemmatimonadales bacterium; assembly: GCA_050485725.1. Classification (GTDB taxonomy): domain Bacteria; phylum Gemmatimonadota; class Gemmatimonadetes; order Longimicrobiales; family Gaopeijiaceae; genus SKNW01. The sequence goes on from JBJHBX010000415.1 coordinate 1,191, forward strand.
GGAGCCCCTTCGTGAACCACGCTCGAATCGCCTTCATCAGACTCTCCTTGGCAAGGTGAATCGGGTAGGGCGCGGCGCGGGGTGGGCCGGTAGGTTCGTCCCCTTGGCTGTGTCCGGCGTTTCCACCTTCGTGCCCGTTTAGGGTTCACCGTTGAGCGTCCCGGCCGCCGCCCTCCCACACCACCGGACGTACGGTTCCGTATCCGGCGGTTCACGTGGAGCACATGTGTCTCCTGTGCTGGTCGAGGAGGCTCACGAGTCCCATCTGGCGAAACGTACGATTCGGTGCGGCCTGGTTCATCGTGCGCGAGCCCGCGTTCCTCCACGGTCCGCGCCCGCCGTAGACCAGGGCCCTCGCCCGGCGCGGGCCCACACCTCGCGCTTCGAGCTCCTTGAAGCGGGTTCGTGGCCGCTTCCACCGACGCCATAACAGCAGGCGCAGTCTCCGGCGGATCCACTGGTCCAACTCTGTGAAGTCTCGTTGCACTTCCGAGAGTCCGTAGTAGTTGCCCCACCCGCGGAGAATCGGGTTGAGCTCCTCGATGGTGGCGGCAAGGCTCCTGCCTCGTCCTCGCCGGAAGGTTCCCTTCAGCTTCTGCCTCAACCGTCTCACGGACTGCGGAGCCGGCTTCAGCCTCAACCTCCCGTATCGGGTGGTCCGGTACCCCAGGAACTTCCTCTCCCACGGCCGTCCCACCGCGCTCTTCTCCCCGTTCACCTTCAGCCGGAGACGCTTCGCCAGGAAGCGTTCCAGTGATGCCATCACGCGCTCCGCCGCTGCCTCCGACTTCACGTACACCTGGAAGTCATCCGCGTAGCGAACGAAACGGTGTCCCCTGCGCTCCAGCTCCTTGTCCAGCTCGTCAAGGAGGATGTTACTAAGAAGCGGCGAGAGTGGCCCCCCTTGAGGGGTCCCCTTCGCTCGGGACGACACCACCCCGTCCTCCATCATCCCAGCCCTCAAGTAGCGACCGATCAGACAGAGCACCCGCTTGTCCCTCACCCGCCGGGCAACCCGACTCATCAGGACGTCGTGCTGCACCGTGTCGAAGAACTTCGCCAGGTCCAGGTCCACCACCCAGTCGTGTCCCGCGTCGATGTGCTCCTTCGCACGCCGTACCGCCTGATGCGTGCTCCGGCCCGGGCGGAAGCCGTAGCTGTCCTCCGAGAACGTCGGGTCGAATATCGGGCTCAGCACCTGCAGAAGGGCCTGTTGGATCATCCGGTCCATCACCGTCGGAATTCCGAGCACGCGCACGCCTCCCCCCGGCTTCGCGATTTCCACCCTCCGCACAGGGCTCGGTTCGTACGTCGCGCTCTTCAATTGCTCCCGGATTCGCGGCCGGTCCTCCCGGATCTGATGCTTCAGGTCGTCGACGCTCCTGCCGTCCACGCCTCCCGCACCCCCGTTCGTGACCACCCGCTTGTACGCCGCCTTCAGGTTCTCTCGTCGCAGCACCTCCTCCATCAGTCCAGAAGCCTCGTCCGCAGCGTTCTCCTCGCGTGCCGTGGCCGTCTCACGCGCGCGGCCCGTGGGCTCGGCGATTCCGTCGCCGTTCCCCCGACCCGGTCGCGGGGTGTCGCCCGCTCTCTCTGCGTGTCTCGCGTCCATCGAACGTCCGGTGCCGCTTCGGCTCCTCGTGTTCGGCCCTTCACCGGCGTGCGAAACCGGCTACTACGGCCTCGGCTGACTTCTCGCTCCGTCGAGCAGCGATCTGCTGCCCTCGTCGCCCTTTCGGACGTAAGGCGAGATCTCCCAGGGTAAGGCGCGTGACCTTCGCTCCACGTGCCCGCCGCATCTACGACCGGTCGGTCCGGAGTGCCTTTGGGCTTCGAGGCACCAAGCCCTCTCGCCCACCTCCCGGCCGCCTCCTGTGCGGTTCGTGTTCCTCGGGCCGGAGCTTTGCCTTCAGCTTCCTTCCCGCGTCTCCTCACGGAGCTACAGTTGCTGTTCAGCTAGGGGTTCCCGGCACTCTGGGCCCCCAGGGGACTTTCACCCCCGAGTCACTTCCCGGCTCGCTTTCGCTCACCGGTTACTCGTGCCTCTCGGCACGTCGCGCCATGCCTGGCGCACTTG
>JBJHBX010000416.1:0-3266 GCA_050485725.1 Gemmatimonadales bacterium
CCTGCAGGAGAAGATGCGGCGGTTCATAGTATGGATTGTCGTAGTCGCGGTCGCCGATCACCACCAGGGGATGCGTCCGGATCACGTCGTGGATCGTGGCGTCGTCGAAGCGCTCGCGATGGTAGAAGCAGCCCACGACCATCCGCCGGCCCTCCAGGAATTCGTTGAGGCGGGCCTCGTAGGGAATGAGAGCGGACTCGCCTTTCACCGAGACGGCCCAGCTCATCTCGCCCGCATACCGGAGGCCGCTGAAGCGATCACGCGTCGCTTCACGTTCCTTGGAATCCAGGTAACCCAGCATCGCCTCAGCCGAGAAGCCCCCATCCCGCAAATAGACGTCCCGGTCGCTCAGCAGGTGAAGCGCACCTCGATCGAGTTCAGCCCTGACGTCGACCCCCCGGGCCGCCAGCTCAGCAAGGAGGCGGTCGATCCCAGGCTCACTGGCGACATAGAGACAGCGTTCGCCTCGCTCGAACCCGGGTACGAGGAAAGCACTGGCCGCCACGAACCGCTCCCGGTCGTGCTGATAGATCGGGCACACATGGCTACCATGAGGCAGCCTCTCGAGAGCGGCTAGTGGGCTCATACGCGGTTTTGGGGCCGATCACCCAAGGGTTGGAGGCTCCCTGACTGTACCGGCAGTGTGGCCCATGAGACGCGATTCGGCAACGGCAAGCTCGGACTCCGAATCGTGTGTTCGTGCATCCCGTGGTGGCTCACCACCTCAAGTTTGCCACCTAACGCCTCGGGTTTGACCTGCCGGGGCAGGATGTCGACCCGGAGAGCGAGCCACAAGGCGAGGGCTCGGGACCGTCCAAGCGGGCCCGGTCAGGTCCACCCCCCCGTTAGGAAGAGCCTCCAGGAGGATGAGAAGGAAGCTCTTGGCGGAAGTGGCTCAGGGTGAGGATCTCGATGCGATCCTCGGCGACTTCGTAGATCACCCGGTAAGGCTCGTGAAGCTCCTCGCGCACCGAGGCCTCGTACCACTCGGGAACCACCCTCCCCTGTTCGAGCAGATCTCGGAGTAGTTCGACGCGTCGAATCAGGGCCTCAAGCCACGCGAGTGAAGCCTGGGGACGGTCGCGGGCGATGTAGTCAACCGCCGCCTGGACCCGACGCCTTGCGGTCGGGGACCAGACGATCGTCAAGGGTTCACTCTCTCGCGAAGTTCAGCTACGACATCTTCGTGAGGAATGCCCTCACCCCGCGCCAACTCTGCCTTCGCCTGCCGAATGTCTCGGATGAGCTCGATCTCATCGATCAAGGCCTCGTACTGATCGATGTCGAGTACCACGGCCGCGCTTCTTCCGTGCTGGGTCAGAAGGAGCGGGCGCCTGGTCGACCGGATCTGGTCCAGAAAGCCAGCGGCGTTCTGCCGGAACGCCGATAGCGGCTGCACATCCTGACTGGGCTTCAAGATCGCCATATCTTACCACCTATGGTACAGGTCACCGTACCATTGATGGTAAGGCCACTGCGGCTACCGCGCAAGCTGGGGGCGCTTCCTTACGCCCTGGCGTTCACCTGCGGACCGCGAAGCGGGCTGTCAGGTGCAACGCCTCGTTAGAACGAATTCCCTAAACGCCTTCCTTCGACCGGGAGCCCCGAGAACCCCGATAGGGCTTGATCCGCCTGATCTCAGCCTCTTCTGACTTCCGAGCATGATAGAGGTCCCACCGCATCTGGCCGTTGATCCAGAACTCCGACGACATCCCGAAGAACTGTGCGAGCCGAAGCGCGGTGCTCGGCGTGATCCCGCGTCGCCCATTCACGATCTCGTTCACCCGCTGGTACGGGACCCCGATGGCCTCAGCCAGTTCACGCTGCGTCAGGCCCATGGGATTCAGGAACTCCTCGAGCAGCATTTCACCCGGATGGGTGGGTGCTCGATGGCTTGGAATCCGAACCATCGTCTTCGCCCTCAGTGGTAGTCGACGATCTCGACGTCCTCAGGACCCGAGGTGGTCCAGCGGAAGCAGATCCGGTACTGGTCGTTGATCCTGATGCTGTGCTGGCCTGCACGATCCCCGCGAAGCGCCTCCAGTCGGTTCCCCGGAGGAACCCGAAGGTCTCCGAGTGCCCCGGCCTGGTCGATTGCGTCGAGCTTTCGGCTGGCCACGACCCACAGCGCAATCGGGAGCCGGCGCCGCGCGGCCTTGCTGTCCCGACCATAGAACAGGTCTTCGGTTCCGGCATCGCGAAAGCTGCGGATCATGCCTTCATGATAGCCGGGATACCATGCTACAGCAAGTCTGTGCTTACCTGGGTGTGTTCGGTTTCGTGCTCACGCCCTGCGGTTAACCTGCGCGGCCCGCCCCGTGGTCGCAAACCACCTCGCTCTCCCGCGTCAGGTTGAAGCGCCCGTTAGCTGGCCTTACCCCCGCCGACGGAGTTCGACGAGCGGCTCGCCAGCCTCAAGAAGCGAGGCCACCTGCGGCCACGCGTCACGCAAGATCCGCCGGAGCTCCGGGTTCGTGACGTTGCCGCTACGAACCCAAACCACCTGAGGAGGGGGCCCGTGCTGGCCGATCAGGTTTCGGAAGTCATCATCCTTGGTGACGACAACGACGGCGCGATCGGCCGTACGCGCAGCCTCAAAGATGGCCCGGTCCTTCGCATGAAGTAGTCCGAGTTCCTCGAGGTGAACGGCCTCCCGCCGAAGATCCACCCGGAACCAGCGAGCCATCGCAGGCGGAAGCTGCGCGTCGATCCAGATCCACGTCGCTGAACCGGCGTCCTTTGGTCTTCCACCGGTGTCGTTGCCCACGCCCGCTTACGCCGCAACAACGGGGTGGTCGAGTTGCCGCGCTGCGTAGAGAAGGCTGGCGGCGATGTCGTCTCCCTCGAGATACGGATACTCCCCCAGGATGGCTTCGGGGGTCTCACCAGCCGCCAGGAGCTCGAGGACGTCAATGACGCGGATGCGCATCCCTCGAATACAGGGGCGCCCTCCGCACTGATCGGGATCAACGGTGATCCGTGAAAGAAGCCGGGGCTTATCCATGCGGTACCTCACCACAGGAGACTCGTTGTTGTCCCTGGAAGATACGCCGGGAGCGGTGTCGTCGTCGAGGACTCAGGGTTCGGCCAGCTAACGCGCTGGGTTCGACCTGCCGGGGCAGGATGCCGACCCGGCGCCCGAGCCGCAAGGCGAGGGCTCCGGACCGGCCAGGCGGACCCGGTCAGGTCCAAACCCTTGTTAGGTCGCCTTCCGGACACGATCTTATCTATAAGATCAACTGGAGGAGCCATGGTGAAGCCATCAA
>JBJHBX010000417.1:0-3255 GCA_050485725.1 Gemmatimonadales bacterium
CCGGGCCGGTGGCGGAGGGATCCGTGGGTGCCGGCACCGGCACGCGGGCCTTCGGCTGGAAGGGCGGAATCGGCACGGCCTCGCGGGTCCTCCCGGCGTCGCTCGGCGGCTGGACGGTGGGGGTCCTCGTGCAGTCGAACTTCGGCGGGATCCTGACCATCGACGGCGCCCCGGTGGGCGAGGCGCTGGGGCAGTTCTCCTTCCGGGGCGACGTGACCCGCACCCCGCCGAACGACGCGGACCAGGAGGACGGCGCGGGCTCGATCATGATCGTGATCGCCACCGACGCCCCCCTCTCGGACCGGAACCTGGAGCGGCTGGCCTCCCGCGCCATGATGGGGCTCGGCCGCACCGGCTCCTTCGCGGGGAACGGCTCCGGCGACTACGTGATCGCCTTCTCGACCGCCGACGAGGTCCGGCGTGGAAGCGGGGGCGGCAGCCCCCACACCGTGACCGAGCTCCCGAACGCCGCGACCTCCGGGCTCTTCCAGGCGGTGGTCGAGGCGACGGAAGAGGCGGTCGTGAACTCGCTCCTGAAGGCGACCACGGTGACCGGACGCGGGGGCACGACCGCCGAGGCGATCCCCATCGACGCCACCCTCGAGGTCCTGCGGCGCCACGGCGTGGTGCGGTAGCGCGGCCAACCGAGGCGGACGTGGACGGCGCGGCTCGAAGGGCGGGGCCAACCGAGCCGGACCGGCGCGGCACGGAGGGCGGAAATCCCGACAGGGTGACCCCTTTCCGGGGACCATGGCATCGCAGCGTGCCCGAAAGGGCCGCTTTCCAGCCCCGCGTCCGCCATCATCACCGACCCGCGCCGGCATCGGAGACGGCATCCCTTTCCGCACCCGGCCCCGGCTCCCCCCGCCAGGCGTCGGCCCAGCGGTCGTACCTGACGGCCACCACCCGGGCCTCCTTCAGCACCTCGAGCCCCTCGCGGCTCCGGTAGGTGCGCCGGTAATAGACGTGCGAGATGTTGGCCTGCACCATCAGCTTCGCGCACATCACGCAGGGCGATGCGGTGACGAAGGCCACCTTGTCGCGGAGTTGCCCCGGCGCCTTCACCAGCGCGTTCATCTCGGAGTGGATGCACCCGCAACGCCCCGGCGTGGGCGAGTCGCAGTCGTTCGGAAAGCCCCGCACGTTCCCGTTGTAGCCGATGGCCAGCACGTGCTCGAGGAGGGCGTCGGTGATCACCGTCCCCACCGAGAGTCTCCGGCAGGTCGAACGCTTGGCCAGCTCCTCGGCCATGCGCATGTAGACCTCGAAGAGGGGTGGGCGATCCGGCGACCACGCGTCCACCTCCTCGCGCGTTGCGTCGTTGATGCGATTGAGCGGATGGGTGTTCGCCCGAACGAGGTCCCGGTAGAGGATCGGCATGGGCGTCACCATGGCCGGGGGGGCGCATCGGCGTCAAGGGCGGGGATGCCCCGGCGCTGCCTCCCGCTTAGATTTGCGGGATGAATCCGATCCAGCATCGTCAGGGGCGCAGCCAGGCTGCGCGTCTCCCCGGACGCCTCCGTGTCGCGGGGCGCCGCTTCGTCTCGCGGTCCAGCCTCTTCCCGGCCGGCCTCTCCGTGTCCGGGCTCTCCGCGTCCGGGCTCGTGGCCCTTCTCTTCGCCGCGGCGCCGGCCTCCGGCCAGCTCCCCCCCTCCGTGCTCGAGCTCCTCCCCACCGAGGGCAGGACGCTGGTGGCCGGAACGCCGGCGACGGGGGTGCTCGGCACCCTCTCGGACCATCGCCTGCCCGACGGTCAGCCGGTCCAGGCCTGGGAGCTTCGCGGGGAGCCCGGAAGCTGGCTATGGGTCGACCTGGTCTCGGACGCCTTCGACGCCTACCTCTTCGTCTACGACCCCGAGCGGCGCGAGCTGCTCGTGGACGACGACTCCGGGGGCGGCTGCCACGCGAGGATCCCGGTCGTGATTCCACCCGGCGGGCGCATGCTGGCGGTGGCGAGCCAGGTGGGGCTCCGGATGGAGGGTCCCTTCACCCTGTCGGCCTCCACGGAAGAGCTTCCGGCCGTTCCCGGGCCCTGCGCCTACGCCGGGGACTTCGGCGACCTGCCCCAGGAGTGGTTCGACTTCCCCGCAGAACTCGCCATGGAGGGTCGGTTCGAATCGGTTCCCGGTACAGTGACCGGAACCCTGGCCCCGGGTCAGAACCCGGCCGGGCCCATGGGCGCCACCATGGTTTCCTGGGATGCGGAGCTCGTCGCCGGCCAGACGCTCCAGATCGACCTGACCTCGGAGGACTTCGACACCATTCTCCTGATGACCGGCCCGGGAATCGACGGGTACTTCGAGGATGACGACGGCGGCGAGGGGCTGAACAGCCGCATCACCTTCACCGTGCTGGTGGGCGGCACCTACCAGCTCCACGTGACCGGCTTCGACGAGGACTCCGCCGGATCCTACCGCCTCGAGATCGCCGAGGTCCTGCCGCCGGGCTGAGCTTCCGGGGCCTCCCGGGCTCCCCGCGGGCAGGAGCCACCCCGGGGAGCCGCGGGAACGCTGCTTCAGGCCTCCCGCGCCGCCAGCGCCTTCTCCGCCTTCCGGCGGCGGTTGGCGTCGAGTTCCCGCTTCCGCAGGCGGATCCCGTCGGGGGTGACCTCGATCAGCTCGTCATCGCCGATGAACTCCAGGGCCAGCTCGAGCGTCAGGCGCCGCGGCGGCTCGAGCTTCACGTTCTCGTCGGAGCCCGAGGCCCGCATGTTCGTGAGCTTCTTCCCCTTGGTCACGTTCACGTCGAGGTCGCCGGGACGGACGTGCTCCCCGACGATCATCCCGTTGTAGACGGAGACGCCCGGGTCGATGAAGAGGGTGGCCCGCTCCTGCAGGTTGAAGAGGGCGTATGCCACCGCCTCGCCCTCGCGGTCCGCAACCAGCACGCCCTTCTTCCGCCCCTGGATCGGGCCGGCCCAGGGGCCGTACTCGAGGAAGTGGTGGTTCAGCTGGCCTTCGCCTCGGGTGTCGGTCAGGAACTCGGAACGGTATCCGAAGAGCCCCCGCGCGGGGATCCGGAAGCGGAGCCGCGTGGAACCGTTCCCGTCGGGGCGCATGTCCACGAGCTCGCCGCGCCGGGGGCCGAGCTTCTCCATGACGGTGCCGACCATGCCGTCGGGCACATCGATGAGCACCTCCTCGTAGGGCTCGAGACGGCTGCCGTCCTCGCCCCTCCGCTCGATGACGCGGGGCCGCGACACCTGGAACTCGAAGCCCTCGCGGCGCATCGTCTCCATCAGGATCGTCAGGTGGA
>JBJHBX010000418.1:0-3255 GCA_050485725.1 Gemmatimonadales bacterium
GAGGCCGAGGCCGCGGTCCGGGGCCAGCTTCTCGAACAGCTCCTGGCGGCGAACCCCTTCCAGGTGCCGGTGAGCATGATCGACCAGTACATCCGCTCCATGATCGGCGAGGAGCAGGAGCTCTCGGCGGAGCAGATGGCCGAAGCCCGTGCCCAGCTCGGCGAGCAGGCCGAGTACGCGGTGAAGCGCTTCCTGGTCGTCGAGACCTTCGCCCGCGACCGCGAGCTGGCGGCCACCGCCGACGAGCTCGACGAGCGGATCGAGGCCATGGCGGAGCGGGCGGGGACCGACCCGGGCGAGCTCTACGCCCGCCTCCAGAAGGCAGGGCGGATCGAGCGCCTGGAGCGCGAGATCACCGAGCGGAAGGTCTTCGACGCCCTGAAGGCCGACTCCACCATCAACGAGGCTTCCTGAGTCCATGCCGATCTACCCCCCCTACGTCATCGAGCGCACGAGCCGCGGAGAGCGGAGCTACGACATCTTCTCGCGACTCCTCATGGACCGGATCGTCTTCCTGGGGAGCGGCATCGACGACACGGTGGCGAACATCATCGTGGCGCAGCTCCTCTTCCTCGACGCCGAAGACCCTGAGCGCGACATCTTCCTGTACATCAACTCCCCCGGGGGGAGCGTGTACGCCGGTCTGGCGATCTACGACACGATGCAGCACCTGCGGGCCCCCGTCTCCACCGTCTGCGTCGGGATGGCCGCGTCGATGGGCGCGATCCTCCTGGCCGGGGGCGCCGAGGGGAAGCGTCAGTCCCTTCCGAACTCGCGCATCATGATCCACCAGCCCTCGTCGGGTTTCAGCGGCACCGCCGCCGACATCGACATCGCGGCACGAGAGGTGCTCGGGATCAAGGAGCGACTGAACCAGATCCTCGCGAAGCACTCCGGGCGGACCGCGAAGCAGGTCGAGAAGGACGTGGACCGCGACTACTTCATGAGTCCGGACCAGGCCGTCGAGTACGGGATCATCGACCGGGTCGTCCAGAGCAGGGGCGCCGTCGACAAGCCGAAGGACGCCGACGAGGAGACGAAGAAGGGATGACCTCCATGTCCAGCGACAAGCACCTGCGCTGCAGCTTCTGCGGAAAGTCCAAGGACTCGGTCCGGAAGTTCATTTCGGGCCCGAGCGTGTACATCTGCAACGAGTGCGTGGCGCTCTGCAACGAGATCCTCGCCGAGGAGGAGGAGAAGGTCCATGCGGAAACGCAGGTCCCCTCCCTGACGCCGAAGGAGATCAAGTCGGTGCTGGACGAGTACGTCATCGGGCAGGAAGACGCGAAGCGGGCGCTCTCGGTGGCCGTCTACAACCACTACAAGCGGGTGAACCACCAGGGCGTGCTGGACGACGTCGAGGTGGAAAAGGCGAACATCCTGCTGATGGGGCCCACCGGCACGGGAAAGACGCTGCTGGCCCAGACGCTGGCCCGCACGCTCAACGTTCCGTTCACGATCGCCGACGCCACGACGCTGACCGAGGCCGGTTACGTGGGCGAGGACGTGGAGAACATCCTGGTCCGGCTCCTCCAGGCGGCCGACTACAACGTCACCGACTGCGAGCGGGGCATCATCTACATTGACGAGATCGACAAGATCTCGCGGAAGTCCGAGAACCCCTCCATCACCCGCGACGTGTCGGGCGAGGGGGTCCAGCAGGCGCTCCTCAAGATCCTCGAGGGCACCGTGGCCTCGGTGCCGCCCCAGGGAGGACGGAAGCATCCGCAGCAGGAGTACATCCAGATCAACACCCGGAACATCCTCTTCATCTGCGGCGGAGCCTTCGACGGCCTCGAGAAGATCGTGGAGTCGAGGATCGGGAAGCGACGGATCGGCTTCGGAACCGACGAGATCGTCGAGCGGCCCCACATCGGGGGCATGGTGGTGACCGGTGACGCGACCGCAGAGCGCGACGACCGGCAGGCGCTCCTCGCCGCGGTGGAGCCCGAGGACCTGCAGCGCTTCGGACTGATTCCCGAGCTGGTGGGCCGGCTCCCCGTGGCGGTGAGCCTGAGCGACCTGGACGAGGAGGCGCTGGTCCGGATCCTCCAGGAGCCCAAGAACGCCCTGGTCAAGCAGTACCAGAAGATGCTCGAGCTCGAGGGGATCGGGCTCACCTTCGACCCGGAAGCCATCCGGGCCGTGGCCCGCCGGGCCATCGACCGGAAGACCGGGGCCCGCGGGCTCCGGGCCGTCGTGGAGTCGATCATGCGCGACATCATGTTCGACCTTCCGTCGAGGGAGGACGTCCGCGAGGTCGTCATCACCCCCGAATGCGTGGAGGGCACGGTGCCACCTCTCCTCGTCCTTCACAACGAGCCGCGGAAGAAGGAGGCGTGACCCCACTCCCGCCGCGGATCCCGGTCCTTCCGCTGAGGGACCTCGTCTACTTCCCCGCCATGGTGCTCCCGCTCCTGGTGGGGAGGCCGCGGTCGGTGGCGGCACTGGAGGAGGCGGTGGCCGGAGACGGTCTCCTCCTCCTCCTCGCGCAGAGGGATCCCGAGCTCGAGGATCCGGGCTCGGCCGAACTGCACCGCGTCGGGACCGTGGTGCGCGTGCTGGACGCCTCGCCCCTCCCCGACGAGACCTGGCGGGTGGTCTTCGAGGGGGCCTTCCGGGTCCAGGTGGAGCGCTTCCTTCCCCCGGGGGCCGACGGGCCGCTCCGGGCCCGGGCCATCGCCCTTCCCTACCCTGATGCCGACCTCGACGAGGTCCCGCCCCACGCGCAGGCGGTGGCGCGGAGGGTCGAGCGGGCTGCGCGCGACTACGTGCACCTCCACCCGGACCTCCCCGACGACCTGGCGGGGTCGCTGGGGTCCCACGACGACCGGGTCCGGCTCCTGCACCTGGTCGCCGGGCACCTGGCGCTCTCACCCCCGGAGAAGCAGGAGCTCCTGGAGATCCCGTCGGTCGACGAGGCGCTCCTGCGCCTCTCGGCCCTCCTCGAGCGCGAGATCGAGGTGCTTCGCATCGAGGAGCGGCTGGATCGGGAAATGCACGAGCGCCGCCGCGACGGGGGGGACCCCCTCCTTCCCGGGGGCATTGCCGGGGCCTTTCCCGGGGGGATCCCGGGCTTCGGCCCACCCCCCGACGAATGGTCCGACCTGGAGGCACGGCTCGCGGGGGCCGAGCTCCCCACCCACGCCAGGGAACGGGCGGATCGCGAGTTCACCCGGCTGACCCGGCTGAACCCTGCAATCCCCGAGGCGGGGGTGATCCGGGGCTACCTGGACTGGATCCTCGACCTGCCGT
>JBJHBX010000419.1:0-3246 GCA_050485725.1 Gemmatimonadales bacterium
TCGGGTTCGGAGCACCAGGAGCATCCCCGCCCCGCGTCAGGTTCGGGTTCGGAGCAGCAGGAGCATGCCCGCGAGCAGGAATGCGACGTTCGGCAGCCAGGCCGCCAGCATCGGGTCCAGGATCCCCGCGTACCCGAAGGCCCCCGAAACCCGGAAGAGGACCAGGTAGAGGATCGTGGTCGCGAGCGAGAGCCCGATCCCGAAGGCGGCGCCGCCGCGTTTCGACGAGGTGGCCAGCGGCGCACCGAAGAGGATGATCACGAGGGTCGCCACCGGAATGGCGAGCCGCTGCTCGCGTTTCACCTCGAGCCGGCCGGGGTCACCCCCCGAGCGGGTCACCCGGTCCGCAAGCGCCGAGAGCTGGCCTCGCGTCATCTCGTCCTCGTCCCGGACCGTGTCGACAAGGTCGTCGGGGTGCTCGGTCAGGCGCTCGTAGGCCATTTCCTGGAAGCGCTGGAAGCGCTCCTCTCCCCCCGCATCCAGTTCCCGCACGTAGCCGTTCCAGAGCATCCAGCCATCGTCCTCGGTCCAGCGCGCCTCGTCCGCGACGATGTGGACCGCGGGCTCTCCGGGATCCCGGGCCTGGCGGAAGAGGACGACCCCTACCATGCGCCCGTCGGTGGCGGTGAGCCTCCGGTACGCCAGCGACTCCCCCTGGTCGGTGATGTAGACCGCGTTCGAGCGCCACGCCTGCCGACGTTCCCGGTCGCCGCGCAGCTCCGCGGAACGGGTGTTCGTGTGCGGGACGATCTCGGAGAGCGCGAGCCCCACCCCGGTCAGGATGAAGCCCAGGATGAAAATCGGGGCGACCAGGCGGTGGAAGGAGATCCCCCCGGCCTTCGCCGCCATCACCTCTCGATGCACCGTCATCGGCTGGATCGTGAAGACCGCGGCCAGGAGCGCCGCGATCGGGAAGGACCAGAAGATGAACTGGGGATACTGGTACAGGTAGGAGAGGAGCACCTGCTCGAGCGGGAGCCCCCGGTCCATGAAGCTGTTCAGCTTCTCGGTCGCATCCCCGAGAATGAAGAGGAGGGGGGCCCCCAGGACGAAGAGCAGGAAGAGCCGGAGGAAGGTCTTCGCGACGAGCCGATCCAGTATCCTGAACATCAGGCGGCCTCGGCGCGGCGGAAGAGCCCTGTGATCCGGTAGCGGAGAGCATCCCATGCGCTCCCACGGTTGCTGGACATGGTTCGCCCCATGTCGAGGGCCAGGATCGTCGCCGGAACCGCCAGGATCATGTTGGGAAGCCACATCGCGACCCACGGTTCCAGGAGACCCCGCTCCGCGATCCGTTCGCCTCCGATCAGCCCCATCCAGTAGAGGAAGAAGATCCCCACCGAAGTGGCGATCACCATGCCCACGCCCCCCTGCGGGAAGCGCATCGCGAAGGGCCCCCCGAGGACGATGAAGATCAGGCAGGCGAAGGCGATCGCGTATTTCTTGTGGATCTCGATCCGGTACCGGTAGACGCTCTTCCGGTGCACGTCCCACCGGGCCTGGTTGATCCGGTGGAGCGAGATCGCCTCCTCGAGGCCCCCGCCCCCGGCTCCGCCCAGGTACCCTGGGGTCGGGACGGGCATGGCCCCGGCCGAAGGGGTGCCCCCGACCCCCGCCCCGGTCCCGGATGCGCCCTGGGCCTCGTCATCAGCGGGTACCGGAGGCTCCCGCGGAATCCCCAGGGTCGCATGGACCAGGTCGAGCGAGGTGTCCCGGCTCTCGTCGGCCAGCTCCCAGAGGGAGGCGAGCTGCTGCCCGGCCGAGGCCTCGAGCATGGGAATCGTCATCTCGCGGTCGCCGCGCGTTCCCCCACCCACCCGTCGCTCGAGTTCCGCACCCACGCCCCGCATCGGCAGGATCTGCGTCGCGAAGTCCATGCGCTGGAAGGCCCCCGGGCGGTCGTCGGTGATCTCGAAGGCGCTCCCGTCGAAGAGTGTCAGGTAGAGATCGGTCCGCTCGGGGTTGAAGGCCATCTCGCCCCGGTCCGCCCGGATGATCCGGTTCTCGCCCATGCGCGACATGTCGGTGATCACGACGTCGGTGAGCGTGCTCGTGGCACTGTCGATGCGCCGGGCCTCGAGGAAGAAGCGCTGCCCGTCCCCGGTGGCGACTTCGTTCACCACCCCCTCGCGGAGCTCGAGCGTCGGGTTGGCACTCCCGATGTCGCCCAGGAGCGTGCTGAGCTTGTGGTTCGACTCCGGGAGCACCTGCGCGTTGAACCAGAACATGAAGCCGGTCAGCCCCACGCCCACCACCATCAGCGGAAGGAGGAGGCGGTTCGCCCGCACTCCTCCGGCGGCCATGGCGGTGATCTCGTTCTGCCCCGTCAGGTCGGAGAAGGTGTAGAGCACCGCCACGAGGACCGCCATCGGGAACGTCAAGGCCACGACGTGGGGGAAGGAGTAGAGCATGAACTCGCCGATCACGTCGAAGCCGAGGCCGCGGCCGGCGAGCGTCTCCATGCGCTGCGCGATGGCGTTCAGGAAGAGGAGCCCGGTCACCGCCGTGAAGGCGAAGAGGAAGGGCCCGACGTGCGCGCGAATCACGTAGCGGGTGAGGATCTTCATGCAGGTCGGGAAGGGGGTTCCATGGCGCGGGCCGGCCCGGGGCTCGCCGAAGCCCGGGCATCGCGTTGCGCGGACGGCGGGGACAGTGGAGTCTAAGGGGATGCGCGCCCGGGGGGAAACGCCTCCACCCGAGCGACTTTCCTACACGCGATCGGTGTCTCCGGTCCCTCCTGCGCCCCGGCCATGATCCACCGCCTCGTCCTCTTCCTCGTGGCCGCCTCCGTGGGCGGGGGGTTGGGGAATGCAACGGGCCCGGGCGAGGCGAGCCGCGCGGATCCCCGCGCCGACGGGCCGGCGGGTTTCCCTGTCGTGGCGGACACCCCCGTGGTGGTGGCCGATACGGTGGGGCTGTCTCCGGCGCTGCGGCTCTTCGGCGGGCCCGGTTCTCCGCTGGGGGACCTTGCGGTCCGCTTCCGGGCCCGGGGCGAGCTCGGGGGCGACTGGGCCCGCTTCCGCCCCTGCGACGCGGCGCTCCAGGTGACCTGCTCGCCGGGGCTCGTGCCCAGGCTCCAGCCCGACGTGCAGTTCAGCGTCGAGGCGGCGGGCACGGTCGGGGACCGCCTCTTCCTCGACGTGGACTACGACCAGACGCGCGAGTTCGGGGGGGCGAACCGCTTCCAGGTCTGGTTCCAGGGGCACGAGGGGGACCGGCTCCGGCGGGTGGAGCTGGGCGACGTGA
>JBJHBX010000420.1:0-3239 GCA_050485725.1 Gemmatimonadales bacterium
TGCGATCTTCGCAGCACGGCCCGGGCGAAGGGTCTTCGCACCAGGTGGAACGAATCGTTCCGGGGCGTCAGCCTGTCGCGGCCGGCATCCGCCCGGCGCGGTTGGTCCACCAGAGGAAGGCCACCCCCAGGGTGCGTCCCGACACGAGGGCCGCCATGGCGGCGGTCACGCCCATCATGCCGAGCCCCCATCCGTAGAGCGGGAACAGCAGGGCGATGGTCGTCACCTCGATGGCGGTGGCCATCGTGATGGGCCGCGTGCGCCGCGCCTGCACGAGAAGCGCCCGCTGGAACCCGAGCACCACCGAGAGCGCCGGGGCAAGGGCGATGACCTGGGCCGGAACGAAGGCGAGCGCCGCCATGGCGGGGTCGAGTCCCGAGACCCCCTCGAACCAGATCCGGGCCGCGGGCGTGAAGGCGATGAGCGCGAGCCCCCCCGAGCCGAACACCGCGAGGCCGGCGGCGAAGCGGCCCACCTCGCGGCGGTGCTCCCCGTTCCGGCCCAGGAGCGCGATGGCGGCCTCCTGGTACGACAGCCCCAGCGTTCCGAAAATGAAGTAGAGCGCCATGACCACCGGGAAGAGCGCGAGCGACTCCACCGGGGCCGGGGCGCGCCCCATGAAGAAGGTCAGGATCGGCTGGGTCGTGAGCCCGATGAAGGAGGTCAGCGCAAGCGGGTAGTAGAATCGGGCAATGGAGCCGAAGCCGAGTTCGGGTTCTTGTTCAGCCTCGCGGGCCATGGCCTGCCCCGCGGCGCCAAGGGCCCGCACGCTGCCGGTGGCGGCGCCGGCCTCGCGGAGAAGGGACGGCTCCGGGGCCGGGGCCTCGGGGCCGCGTGCGGCTTCGCGGGTGTCCGCCGCCGAGGGGCCGACGGGGGTCGGTGGGGCGTCCGGGGTCGCATCCCCCTCCTCGCCTCCCGCCCCCGAGAGCCGCCGGATCGCGCCGCGCGACATGAACCCCGCCGCCACCGCCTCGACGACGACGCCCGCCGAGAGCGCGCCGGCGCCGACCCACGCCCCCGGGATCCCGGTGGACGCGAGGAGGAGCCCGGTGGCCGCCATGGCGCCGAGTCGCACCAGGGTGCCGAGCATGACGAGGCGCGTCTGCCCCGCGCGGATCATGACGCCGTGCAGGAAGCGTCGGTAGCCGATGGCCGCGGGCCACGGGAGCAGGATCCAGAGGGAGCCGTAGACGAGGTCCGCGACCTCGGGGGGAAGCCCGAGCCCGGCCCGGAGCACCAGGTCGAAGACCGGGGGAAAGAGGAGCGCCACCAGGAGCGCCGTCGAGAGCACGTTGAGCCCCGCGGCGAAGGCCCGGAGCTTCCGGTAGCTCGCCATGTCCTCGACCAGCGCCGTCGAGGCGCTCATGAGCATGATGACCGGCGATTCGACCAGGATCGCGAAGGCGAAGGCCACGCCGTACGCGGCGAGGTTGAAGGTGGGGTCTGCGAGGCGGGCGATGACCGCGGCGAGGAAGGGTCCCTCGAGGGCCATCATGACCCACTGGAGCGCCAGCGGCAGCCAGAAGAGGAAGATGGCGCGCGGGGTGCGCTCGAGGTCGGCTGCGACGCGGGGGGGAGGCATCGCCGAATCTAACCCTCGGGGGAACCCTGGAGGCACCCTTGGCGACATCGCCGGGGGCACCTCCGGCGGCAAGCCCGGCGGCACCCCCGGAGGCCGATCGGACGGGGGTCTCCGGCGGTTGCCCGGATTCGGGGTTTTTCGTTATTTTTCAAGGTTGTTTCCGCCTCGCGGACGGTGTCCCTCCGGGGTGCCGCTGCGTGGCGCGGGAACCCCTCGCCTGGCACGTCACGACCCGTCACGACCCACAACGGGATGTTGCATGGACGCTGAGAACGAGAACCGCCCCGACCTTCCCGAGTCCGCAGGCGCCGGAGACGCCGAGACGCCCATGGACCCGGCGCTCCGCGACGACGGGGGCGAGGGGGGCGGAGGCCAGGTGGTGCTGGCCCGCCTCCTCGAAGACGAGATGCGGGAGTCGTTCATCGACTACTCGATGAGCGTCATCGTGCAGCGGGCCCTTCCCGACGTGCGCGACGGGCTGAAGCCGGTGCACCGCCGCATCCTCTACGCCATGAACGACCTGGGACTCTCGCCGGGGCGCGCCTACAAGAAGAGCGCGACGGTGGTGGGAGAGGTGCTCGGCAAGTACCACCCCCACGGCGACTCGGCGGTGTACGACTCCATGGTGCGCATGGTGCAGGACTTCTCGCTGCGCTATCCGCTGGTCGACGGGCAGGGGAACTTCGGCTCCATCGACGGGGACTCGGCGGCGGCCTACCGCTACACCGAGGCGCGGCTCAAGGCGCTGTCGGTGGAGATGCTCGAGGACATCGACAAGGAGACGGTGCGCTTCGCCCCGAACTTCGACGGGCGGATCGACGAGCCCACCGTGCTCCCCTCGAAGATCCCGAACCTGCTCGTGAACGGTTCGTCGGGGATCGCCGTGGGCATGGCGACGAACATTCCGCCCCACAACCTCCGGGAGGTCATTGCGGGGATCACCGCGCTGATCGACGACCCGGAGCTTCCGCAGGAGGCGCTCGAGACACTGATCACCGCCCCGGACTTCCCCACGGGCGGGCTCATCTGCGGCAGGGACGGGATCCGCGACGCCTACCGCACCGGCCGCGGGCGCATCGTGATGCGGGCGAAGGCCGAGGTCGAGGAGATGGAAGGGGGAACGGGGCGCGAGCGCATCGTGATCCGGGAGATCCCCTTCATGGTGAACAAGACCCGCCTCATCGAGCAGATCGCCGGGCTCGTGCGAGACAAGAAGGTCACCGACATCTCGGGGCTCCGCGACGAGTCGGACCGCGAGGGGATGCGGGTCGTGGTCGAACTCAAGCGCGACGCGGTCTCGCACATCGTGCTGAACCAGCTCTACAAGCACACGCAGATGCAGGCCACCTTCGGCACGATCCTGCTGGCCCTGGTCGACGGGGTGCCGAAGGTCATGACGCTCCGGGAAATGCTCACGCACTTCATCGATCACCGGCACACGGTCGTCGTGAAGCGGAGCGAGTTCGACCTGGCGAAGGCGAAGGAGCGGGAGCACATCCTGGAGGGGCTCAAGATCGCCGTCGACAACATCGACGAGGTGATCCGCATCATCCGGGGCTCGCCCGACACCCCCACCGCCTCGGAGCGTCTGCAGGAGGGCTTCGGGCTCAGCGACCGGCAGGCCGAGGCGATCCTTAACATTCGCCTGGCCCGGCTC
>JBJHBX010000421.1:0-3237 GCA_050485725.1 Gemmatimonadales bacterium
GCGCCGGAGACCGACATCAGGGCGTCGAGACTCGAGCCCGGGAGGGCCTCGGCGTGCTGGGTCGGAAGATCGCCCGGCGCACAGCCGTATGCGAGCGCCGTGGCGGCAAGAAGTAGCCACGGAACGGACCACTTTGCCGCATTGTCGCGGCCGGACCCGGTCTCGGGACGGAGGGGGGCGGCCCGGGCGGAAGGGGCCGGCTTGTGCTCGTTTGCTGGCATCGGGACAATCCTCTGGACGGGGAGACGTTCGCGGGATTCAGCCTTGGCCGGAGACGACCTGTGTTCCTCGATTGCAAGGCTCGGGCCTCCGTCCGAGCCTCCGGACCACCCCTCGGCGCCGGCCGCGGCAGCGGGGGCTGGATTCCTCGCGGTCCGCCACCTATGTTCGGGGTTCGAGCCTGCGTGCTCGGGGTGATTTGCGGCGTATTGCGACCCGGGAAACCGAACCGCTAAAAGGCCAACCCCCGGCGTGCTTCTCGCGTCCGGGGTTTTTCGTGTCCCACCCCCGCCGCGACTGCCGCCCACCCCCCTCCCTCCGGAGGGAACCAGCGCCGGGGCGCCTGCCTCCAGGAGGAGGCCGATCCATGACCACCGTGAACCAGGGTCCGCCCATGGGACCCTCGCAACCGCGCGTCCCGACCGGACCCGACCGGGCGCAACTCCTCGCCTCGGCCGCCACGCGCCGCATCCTCGTGCTGGATGGCGGCATGGGGACGATGCTGCAGCGGGAATCGCTGACCGAGGCCGACTACCGGGGCGAGCGCTTCGCCGACCACCCCACGCCCCTCAGGGGAAACCACGATCTCCTGTCGCTGACGCGGCCCGAGGTGATCGAGGGGGTGCACCGGGCGTACCTCGAGGCAGGTGCCGACATCGTCGAGACAAACACCTTCTCGGCCAACGCCATCTCGCAGTCGGACTACGGCCTGGCCGGGATCGTCCGCGAGCTGAACCGGGCCTCGGCCGAGGTCGCCCTCCGCGCGGCACGGGCAGTCGAGGCCGTCGACCCCTCGCGGCCGCGCTTCGTCTGCGGCATCCTGGGTCCCACCAACCGCACCGCGTCGCTCTCGCCCCGCGTCGAGGACCCGGGCTTCCGGAACGTGGACTTCGAAACGCTCCGGGCCGCCTATGCCGAGCAGGCCGAGGGGCTCCTGGACGGGGGCGCCGACCTCCTGATGGTCGAGACGATCTTCGACACGCTGAACGCGAAGGCGGCGCTCTTCGCCCTCGAGGAGGTCTTCGAGTCACGGGGACAACGGGTCCCGGTCATGATCTCGGGCACCCTCACCGACGCCTCGGGCCGCACCCTCTCGGGCCAGAACCTCGAGGCCTTCGTGAACGCGGTGAGCCATACCCGCCCCTTTTCCATCGGCCTCAACTGCGCCCTCGGCCCGAGCCAGCTTCGAAGCTACGTGGAGGAGCTTTCCGGCATCACGCAGAGCCTCACATCATGTCACCCAAATGCAGGACTGCCCAACGAGTTCGGAGGCTATGACCTGGGTCCTGCCGAAATGGCGGAGCAGGTCGGTGCCTGGGCACGGGAAGGCTGGCTGAACGTGGTGGGGGGATGCTGCGGCACGACACCGGACCACATCCGCGCGGTGGCCGAGGCCGTCGAGGGCGTGGCCCCGCGCCGCCCCCCGGAGCGCCCCGTGCGCTGCCGGCTCTCCGGGCTCGAGCCACTCAACATCGGACCCGAGCTTCTCTTCGTGAACGTGGGTGAGCGCACCAACGTCACGGGATCGCGGCGATTCCGGCGGCTGATCGAGTCCGATGATTACGAGACGGCACTGGAGGTGGCGCGGGAGCAGGTCGAGGGCGGAGCCCAGGTTCTCGACGTGAACATGGACGAGGGGCTGCTGGATTCCCGTGCCGCCATGGTCCGATTCCTCCGCCTGGTGGCCGCCGAGCCGGACATCGCGCGGGTGCCGGTCATGGTCGACTCGTCGCGCTGGGAGGTGCTCGAGGCGGGGCTCCAGTGCCTGCAGGGGAAGGGGGTCGTGAACTCGATTTCGCTCAAGGACGGTGGGGACGAGTTCCGCCGGCGCGCCCGCCTCGTGCGGCGCTACGGGGCGGCCCTCGTGGTCATGGCCTTCGACGAGGAGGGGCAGGCCGACACGACGGAGCGAAAGGTCGCGATCTGCCGCCGCGCCTACCGGATCCTGGTCGACGAGGAAGGGTTCCCGCCCGAGGACATCATCTTCGATCCCAACGTCTTCGCGGTGGGTACCGGGATCGCCGAACACGACGGGTATGGCGAGGCCTTCCTCGAGGCGGTCCGGGAGGTCAAGGCGGCCTGCCCCCACGCCCTCGTTTCGGGAGGCATCTCGAACCTTTCCTTCGCTTTCCGTGGAAGCCCCGGGCTCCGGGAGGCGCTCCATGCCGTCTTCCTCTTCCATGCGATCCGGGCCGGGCTCGACATGGGGATCGTGAACGCCGGGGCTCTCCCGGTGCTCGACGACCTCGACCCGGAGGTGCGCGAGGCGTGCGAGGACCTCCTCTTCCGCAGGCGACCCGACGCCACCGAGCGCTTCACCGAGCTCGCCGACCGCATGCGCGGCGCCGAGGCCCGGCGGGAGGACGACCTGGCGTGGCGGGAGGAATCCCCCGAAGCGCGCCTCGTGCACGCGCTGGTCCACGGGATCGACGCCTTCGTCGAGACCGATGTCGAGGCCGCGCGCCTCGCTGCGGACCGCGCCATCCGGGTCATCGAGGGACCGCTCATGGCGGGCATGAACCGCGTGGGCGACCTCTTCGGCGACGGGAAGATGTTCCTTCCCCAGGTCGTGAAGAGCGCCCGCGTCATGAAGAAGGCCGTGGCGCACCTGGTGCCGCACATCGAGCGGGAAACGGCGGCGGACGCGGCGGCGAACGCGGATGCGGGGCTCGGGGGCGCGGCACCGGGAACCGGCCTCCGCGCCGGGAAGGGGACCGTGCTCCTCGCCACCGTGAAGGGCGACGTGCACGACATCGGGAAGAACATCGTGGGCGTCGTGCTCCAGTGCAACGGCTACCACGTCGTCGACCTGGGCGTGATGGTCCCCGCCGACCGGATCCTCGAGGCGGCCCGGGAGCACGAGGTGGACGTGATCGGGCTTTCCGGCCTCATCACCCCCTCCCTCGACGAAATGGTGCACGTGGCCGCCGAGCTCGAGCGCGGGGGCTTCGACACGCCGCTCCTGATCGGCGGCGCCACCACGTCGCGGATCCACACCGCGGTGCGGATCGAGACGCA
>JBJHBX010000422.1:0-3236 GCA_050485725.1 Gemmatimonadales bacterium
CCCAGCACCAGCGCCGACACCACGTTGTCGATGGAGTCCGAGATGAAGCCCGCCTGTGAGCTCGCCACGTCGATCGTGACCTCGGGGAACTCCTCGCGGAGCAGCTCCACGACCAGCTCGACGTCGCGCGCCACCTGGACGGTGTTGGCGCCGCTCTCCTTGAAGACCAGGAGCCCCACCGCCTCGCGGCCGTTGTAGCGCGCCAGCGCGTCGCGGTCCGCGAACCCGTCGACCACGGTGCCCAGGTCGCCGACCCGGATCGTGCGCGTCCCGCCGGCCGCGGTCCGCTGCTGGGCCACCACCACGTCGTTGATTTCCGCCACGGTGCGGAACTCGCCGATCGTCCGCAGCGGGAAGCGCGTGCGGCCCTCGAGGATCGTTCCCCCCGCGCTCGCCCGGTTCGCCTGGTCGAGGGCGGTGGCGACCTGCTGCATCGTCAGCCCGTTCGCCTCCAGGAACTCGAGATCGACCTCGACCACGATCTCCCGGTCAAGTCCCCCCGAGACCTGCGCCTGCGCCACCCCGTCGAGCTGCTCGAGCCTTCGCCGGAAGACGTTTTCCGACAGCTCCTTCGTCTCCCAGAGATCCGCGCCGGCCACCGACAGCGTCATGATCGGCTCGGAGTCGGGATCCACCCGGAGGATCTGGGGTCGCGTCGCCGTGACCGGGAGCGTCTGCCGGACCTGGTCCAGCCGCTCCCGCACGTTCAGCATCGCGAAGTCCATGTTCGTCCCCCAGCCGAAGCGGAGGGTGACGAGACTGACCCCGTCGCGCGAGACCGAGGTGATGCGCTCGAGGCCCGGCGTCGACGCCACCTGGGCCTCGACCCGCTCCGTGACCAGCCGCTCCACCTCGGTGGACGAGGTCTGGGGCATGGCCGTGTACACCACGAGACGTGGATAGCTGACGTCGGGGAGCAGGTCGATGGGGAGGCGCGTGTAGGAGATGATCCCGAGCAGGATCACCGCCAGGAAGAACATCGAGACGGCGACGGGGCGCCGCACCGAGAGCCTTGAGAGGGACACGCGTCAGCCCTCCAGCTCGGTGGCCACGAGGGGGCGCCCGATGGCCCGCTCCAGGTTCACCCGCGCCCGCTCGAAGGCGTACCCGGCCTGGAGTGCGGAGCGCCGTGCCTGCGCCGCCTGCTCGGACGCATTCTGGAGCTCGAGCCAGGTTCCGCGGCCCAGTCCGTACGCCTGGAACTGGAGCTCCCGCCGTTCCTCGGCGAGGCCGGCGCGCCGCTCCTGAAGTTCGAGGGTTCGGCGGGTCTGCCTCAGTTCGTCGACGAGGCCCCGGATCTCCTGGTCCACCTCGAGGCGGGCCTGCCGGAGCGAGGCCTCCTGGTTCCTGGCCTGGATCCGCGCCCGGTCGGTGCTGTTCCGGATGTTGAAGTACTGCCCCAGGTCCGGGAAGCTCAGCGTGATGGAGATGTTCCGGCTCCAGTCGGCGTCCGGGTTCGGGTTCAGGAAGGCGCCGCTGCCATCGCGCTCGAAGGCCTGCCGGGCGGTGTTCATGCTCAGGCCCAGGGTGGGGAGCCACTGGGCCCGCTGCGTCGAGATGCCCCGCTCCGAGTTCCTGAGCTGCGCCCGGGCCTGTTCCATGCGAGGGCTCGTTTCGACGGCCTCGGCCACGAGTGCCTCGTCGTCGATCCCCACGGGATCGAAGACCGAAAGGACGACCGGAACGAGCTCGATGGGACCCAGCTCGGGGTCGCCGATCAGGTTACGGAGCGCCCGAAGCGCGTTCTCTGCCTCGACCCGGGCCGACTCGAGCTGGCTCTCGCGTTCGGCCACGTCGAGTTCGGCCGAGATCAGGTCCATGCGGTCGCGGCGGGCAAGCTGGTAGAGCCTGCGGGTCAGCTCCAGGTTCTGCTGCGCGGTTTCGAGGAGGTCTTCCTCGAGCTCGAGCGTCACTTGGCGCTCCTGCGCGTCGAGGAAGGCACGCACGACGTCGGCCCGAAGGACCCGGGCCTGGGTCAGCGCCGTGAACTGGCGGACCTCGGCCTGGGTCTCCTGCTGCCTCAGGTTCAGGAGGTTCCTGAGATCGAGCTGGAACCCGACCCCGAACCGCTGCGTCGAGGTCGAGCTCTGGATCATCCGGGCTTCCGGATTCTCGACGGGGTTGCCGAAAATGTCCGTTCCCGACGTCTGGAGGTTCCAGGCCATGCCGGTCGAGAGCGCGGTGACCTGGGGAGTTGGGAGGAGGGTCAGCCACGCGTCGGAGCGGTCCAGCCGGTTCAGCTCCAGGTCGTTCACGACCTGCCGATACCCCGGGTTCGTCCGCTCGGCCATCCGGACCGCTTCCTCCATCGTCAGGCGGACCGGCTCCCCTTCCTGCGCCGAAGCGGGGGGTGCCCAGGCCAGGAGGGATCCGAGCAGGAGGGCGAGCAGCCGTGCCGGCCGCGGCGCGGAGGCGAGCGGTCGGAGACGCGCCGCGCGCTGCCTCATCGCCCCGGCCTCCCGCCTGCCACCGCCACGTTCTCGACGAGTCTGATCGGGACCTGGTGGCCCAGGGTGTGATGCCCGTCCACCAGGACGATCTCGCCGGCCCGAAGTCCCTGGGTCTCCTCGGTGGCGATGATCTCGACGTGGGTCTCGTTCCGGAAGCCCGGCGTCACGTAGCGCCACTCGGAGACCCCCTGCCCTTCCTCGTCCAGGTTGTTCGCCATGAAGACCACCGGGCGGCGATCGCGCTCCACCAGGGCCTCGCGGGGAACCAGGATGCGGTCAGGATAGGAGCGGGCGTCGAGGCTTGCCTGCGCCCACATGCCGGGGCGGATGCGCTCGTCGGCGTTCTGGAGCACGAGCGTGACCCGTGCGCTGCGCGAGTCCGGGTCCACGAGGGGGTTCACCGATTCCACGCGGCCGGTGAAGCTCTCGCCCGGGAACCCCGAGAACCGGATTCGCGCCTGGCGCCCGGCATCGAGGAAGGCGATGTCGGCCTCACCCACGTTCACCTCGACCTTGATGGGCGAGAGCTGGGCCAGCGTCAGCACCTCGGCGCCCGTCCCGATGAAGGCGCCCTCCACCGCCTGCAGGTCCGCGATCCGCCCCGTGAAGGGCGCACGGACCTCGGTGTTCGACATGGCGAGCTCGGCTCGCTGGAGCGACACCTCGGCCTGGTCGAGCCCCGACGCCGCGCGGATGATGCGCTCCCGCTCGCGGCGCGCGGTCTCGTCCAGGAGGACGTCGCCGGCAAAGAGCATGCGCTCTTCGAAGTCGGCGCGCGCCTGCACG
>JBJHBX010000423.1:0-3234 GCA_050485725.1 Gemmatimonadales bacterium
GTCCTTCCAGAAGTGGAACGCCTGCGGCGTACGTCTCAGGATTCGAGACCGGGCGTGCCATCGTCCTGACAAGCCCGCCCGGTGGCGGAGCCCGCCGCAGGCAGCGCCGCAGGCCGCGCCGCAGGGGGGGCCGGTCGCGCGCGGCCCGTGGGGGGTCTGCCGCGAGAAGGATTCGCATCTCGAGGTGCCCGGGACAGCCGAGTCGGGAATTCGTACCGGACTTCGAGCGTTATTCGCGTGTCGTGGGTGGAGTCCGATGCCGAGACCTGAATCCGGCTCGGATTCCGGCATGAATGATGAACTCGACGCCTCGCGGAGTGTCGAGGTGCGAATCCTTACCGGCGGCGGTCGGCCCCGGGGCGGTCCGGCCCGCCTCGCGGCCCCCCATGGCCCGGCCGCGCCGGCGGCGTCACCACGGCGTCGGCGGCGTCACGACGGCATCGGTGGCGTCACCACGGGGCCGGCGGTGTCACCACCCCGCCGGGTTGGGCAAGCCGTCTTCGCGTCACCACCCCGCCGGGGCAGGCAGGCCGTCTTCCTTGTAGATCACGCCGCCCTTCATCACGAAACCCACCTCCTTCAGGAGCTCGACGTTCTCGAGGGGGTTGCCGCGCACGGCCACGAGGTCGGCCCACTTCCCGGGCTCGAGGGTCCCGCCCTCGTCGAGGACGCCCATGAGGTCGGCGGCATTCCGGGTCGCGGCGAGGATCGCCTGGGCCGGTGACATGCCGAGCTCCACGAGGAGCCGGAACTCGTCGGCATTCGTGCCGTGGGGGAAGACCCCGGCGTCGGTACCGAAGGCGATGGGCACACCGGCCTGCACCGCGCGGCGGTGGGACTCGCGCGCCTGGGGCACGATCTCGCGGGCCTTGATGGCGGACCAGGGGGCCAGCGTGCCGCGCTCGGCGGCCTGCCACACGTACTCGAAGGCCATGATCGTCGGCACGAGGTAGGTGCCGCGCTCCCGCATCTCGGCCAGGATCTCGTCGTCGAGAACGGCGCCGTGGTCGATCGAGGCCACCCCGGCCCGCACCGCGTTCCGGATCCCCTCGATACCGTGGGCGTGGGCCATGACCCGCCGGTTCAGCATCGTGGCGGTCTCGACCATGGCCGCGAACTCTTCCGGCGTCACCTGGGCCGGGCCGATCTCGGTCCCCGCCGAGAGCACGCCCGCGGTCGCGCAGGTCTTGATCAGGTCGGCGCCGTACTTGACCTGGTAGCGGACCGCGGCCCGGGCCTCGTCGGCGCCGTTGAAGATCCCGTCCTCGATCCCGGTTTCGGGGCGGAAGTCGGGGCGGAAGCCACCGCTGTCGCAGTGGCCGCCCGTAATGCCGATCCCCTTCCCCGCCGTGTAGATGCGCGGCCCGGGAACGAGCCCCCCCTCGATGGCCCGCTTGAGCGCAACGTCGGCATGCTCCCCGGCCCCGGCGTTCCGGACCGTGGTGAAGCCCGCAAGCAGCGTGATCCGGGCGTTCTTCGCCCCCACCAGCGCGGCCTCCCCCGGAAACATGCGGAACGCCGACTCGCGGAAGCCGTCGGCTGGGTCCGAGGTGATGTGCGTGTGCATGTCGAAGAAACCCGGGAGGACCGTCCACCCGGAGAGGTCCACGACCCGGGCGCCCGGGGGCGCCTCGACCTCTTCGCCCACCGCCTCGAGCGTACCTCCCCGGACCACCAGGGTCACGTTCGAACGGAGCGTCTCGGAGGTGCCGTCGAAGAGCGCGCCGGCCCGGATCACGACCACCTCGTCCGGGGCGGTCTGCCCCGCGGCGGCGGACGGCCCCCCGACGCCGGCCGGGCCAAGGGCCAGCGCCGCACCCGCAAGAACCGCGGCGCACCGCCCCCGCCGCGGCCTCACCGCTCCCCTCTCAGCTCTCGCCCGACGCCCTCCACGTCGCGCATCACCCGGAGCAGGTTTCCGCCCCAGAGCTTCCGGATCTCCTCTTCCGAGTAGCCGCGGCGGACCAGCTCGAGCGTCACGTTGAAGGTTTCGGACGAGTCCATCCACCCCACAACGCCGCCACCGCCGTCGAAGTCCGAGGAGATCCCCACGTGGTCGACCCCCACCAGGTCCACCGCGTAGTCGATGTGGTCGATGTAGTCGGCTACGGTCGCGGGGGGGAACCGTGCCTCGATCTCGGCCATCCCGGCGTCGAAGTTCGCCCGGTCCTCGGCGTCGAGGGCCTGGATGTCGGCGTTCGACTCGATCCCGAACGCCATACGGAGCTCGGCCACCGCCTCGGCCCGCTCCGGCGGCTGGACCCTCACGAAGCCGCCAAGGGCGGTGGTCTGCGCCACCCCGTTGTTTGCGGCGATGGCCCGGAGCTGCTCGTCGTCGAGGTTCCGGGGGTGATCCGCCACCGCCCTGATCGACGAGTGCGAGGCGATGATCGGGGCCCGCGAGCGCGCCACGATGTCCATCATCGTCTCCTTCGAGGCGTGCGAGACGTCGACCATGATCCCGAGCCGGTTCAGCTCGTCGACCGCTTCCTCACCGAGGGGCGAAAGGCCGCCCCACATGGCGTCCTCATCCTGCTCCCTGGGCTCGCCCCTGACGGCGGCATCCCCGAAGTCCGAGTAGCCGTTGTGGGTCAGCGACACGTAACGCGCGCCGAGCTCGTGGTAGCGCTCCCAGGCGGAGACGTCGGTCCCGATGCCGTAGGCGTTCTCGACGCCGATGAGCGCCACGAGCTTCCCCTCGGCGTGGATCCGCTCCACGTCGTCGGCGGTGTACGCCAGCTCGATCTGCTCCGGATACATCTCGTACGTCATGCGCCGGATTCCGTCGAACTTGCCCATGGCGACCCGGTTCGCGTTCGCATAGCCCTCGGGCGTGCGGTCGCCCTGCCCCACGTACACGATGAAGAAGGCGGCATCGAGCCCGCCCTCGCGCATCTTCGGAAGGTCGTTCTGGAAGCGTCCGCGGACCCCGGGGTCCGTGTCGGGAGCGGCGGCGAAGTTGTTGGGAATGTCGACATGGGTGTCGATGGTGATCACCCGGTCGTGGATCTCCCTCGCCATGGCCTCGATCTCCGCCTCGCTCATGTCGGGCGCCCCCCTCATTTCGGCGTCGGGTGCGGCGCGGTCCTCGGGCGCGCCGCAGGCGGCGACAACGGAAAGGAGCGCGAGAAATGGCCAGCTGCGTCGCATCGGAAACGACCTCCGTTTTCGGATGGGCGCGCGCGCGCCGGGGGCGCCTGCACGCTTCGTGTCGGGACGATGACGATACGGGCC
>JBJHBX010000424.1:0-3232 GCA_050485725.1 Gemmatimonadales bacterium
CCCTCGTGGCCTATGTCCTCGGTCTCTCGCACGCGGTGAACATCGCCTTCTTCACCGCCCTCGCGGAGAGCGGCGAGGCCGCCCCGGCGCTTCAGCGACTCTCGAGCACCACCTTCGACGCCCAGCTCGACGTGGCGGCCCGGGTCGCATCGGAGAGCCCGGCCCTCTACTACGAGATCCAGGCGCTGAATGACCATGGCGATGCGGCCCTCACCGCCCTCGAGGACGCCGTCGCCCGCGTCGCATCGAGCGTCCGCAGCCGCGACGAGGCCGCCTTCACCCGTCTCATGGAAACCGGCCGCCGCTACCTGGAGCCCCGTCCGTGATCTCGGTCTCGAACCTGTCCAAGTCCTACGGCGAGCACCTCCTCTTCGAGGGGGCCACCTTCCAGCTCAACCCCGGCGAGCGCTACGGGCTCGTCGGCGCGAACGGCTCGGGGAAGACCACGCTCCTCGGCATCCTGACCGGTGACATCGATCCCACCGAGGGCACCGTTGCGATCCCGAAGCGGGCGCGCCTGGGGGTGCTCCGCCAGGACCAGTTCCTCCACGAGGAGGACTCGATCGTGAGCGTCGCGCTGATGGGGAACCGCGAGCTCTACGACGCCATGGTCGAGAAGGAGAGGCTCCTGGCCGCCACCGCCGCGGGCGCCGACTTCGACGCCGACCGCTTCAACGAGCTCGAGGAGACGGTGCAGCGCCTGGACGGCTACACCGCCGAGGCCCGGGCCGGCGCGATCCTGGAGGGGCTCGGCATTGCCGCCGAACGCCACCACGACCCGATGCGCACCCTCTCGGGCGGCTTCAAGCTCCGCGTGCTCCTCGCGCAGGTCCTGGCCGGCGCCCCCGACGCCCTCCTCCTGGACGAGCCCACGAACCACCTGGACATCCTCTCGATCCGCTGGCTCGAGACCTTTCTCGCGGACTTCCCCGGGCCGGTGGTCGTGATCTCGCACGACATCCGCTTCCTCGACAACGTGGCCACGCACATTCTCGACGTGGACTACCGCACGGTGCGCCTCTACCACGGCAACTACTCGGACTTCCAGGTCGCGAAGCTCGAGGAGAGGGAGCGCCGCGAAAAGGACATCGCGGGACGCGAGAAGGAGATCGCCGAGCTCCAGCGCTTCGTGGACCGCTTCCGCGCCAAGGCCTCGAAGGCCCGCCAGGCGCAGAGCAAGGCCAAGGTCATCGAGCGGCGCGCGAGCGAGATCACCGAGCTTCCCCCCTCCTCCCGCCGCTGGCCCACCTTCCGCTTCGAGCCCCGCAGGGATTCGGGAAAGGAGGTCCTGAAGATCGAGGGGGTGAAGAAGGCCTTCGGCGACAACCGGGTCCTGCACGGCGTCGACCTGACGGTGGACCGGGGGGACCGCCTGGCCATCATGGGCCCGAACGGGATCGGCAAGTCGACCCTTCTCAAGATCGCCATGGGCCGCCTCGAGGCCGACGCCGGCGAGGTGACCTGGGGCTACGAGACCCACCCGGGCTACTTCGCGCAGGACTACAAGGACCAGTTCGAGAACCGGAGCGGCACCGCCGAGGAGTGGATCTGGGCGGCCTGCCCCGACCGGGACCGCGGCTACGTGCGCGGACGCATGGGGCTCGTCCTCTTCTCGGGAGACGACGGGGCGAAGCGCCTGGAGAGCCTTTCGGGGGGCGAGGCCGCGCGCCTCGTCTTCGCCCGGATCGCGCTCGACCGCCCGAACGTGCTCGTGCTGGACGAGCCCACGAACCACCTGGACCTCGAGTCCATCGAGGCGCTGGTCGAAGGGCTCCAGGCCTTTCCCGGCACGATCGTCTTCGTGTCGCACGACCGCTGGTTCGTCGGCGAACTCGCCACCCGCATCGTCGAGATCCGCGCCGACGGCATCCGCGATTACCGGGGGAGCTACGACGAGTACGTGGCGTGGTGCGGTGACGATCACCTCGACGCCACGCAGGTCATCCTGAAGGCGAAGCGCGATCGGAAGGCCGCCCGCGAGGGTGGAAAGGGGGAAGAGGGAAGGGGGGATGCGAAGGGAGCCGATCCCGGCGGTCGCGGCGCCGGTGAGCGCCGCCCTGCCCCCCGCGCCGGCAACCCCAGGGTCCTCGAGCGGCGGCGCGACGAGCTGGCCGCCCGGATCGAGGCCGCCGAGGCCCGCATCGCCGAGATCGACGCCGGGTTCACACGGGCCGGCTACTTCGACGAGACGCCCCCGGCCGAGGTCCAGCGCCTCCAGGAGGAGCGGGCCCGCCTGGTCGAGGCGCTTCCCGGGATGATGGCCCAGTGGGAGGAGGCCGAGCTGGCGCTGGCGGAAGCGGGCGGGTAGCGGAGGTCAGCCGGGTGGGGTCCGGCTCCGGGCCCCCAGGCCCTCCGGCCCGCCTGACTGCTCCCGGTCGAGTTCCTCGAAGAGCACGGCGTGCGTGTCGGCAAGCACCCCCGAAAGGGTGCGGGCCACCGGGAGGAAGGACCGGATCGACACGGACTCCTGGACCCGGCTTCCCCCTCCGTCGGCTTCCACCCGGAACGCGAGCGTGACCGACACCAGGCGGAAGATCCGGAGGTCGAAGGTGACCGAGCGCGTGGCCGGTTCCACCCCGATCCAGGCGGGATAGCTGAAGTGGAGCGGAAAGGGGAGGCCCGCGAACCGCTCCCGGACCCGGTGGCTGCCCTCGCCGACCGGCCTGATCGACTCGATGAGCGGATGCAGCCGCGCGAAGGCCACAGGGTCCGACAGCGTCTCGAATACCCGATCCGGACTCGCCGAGAGGTGGAAGGTGAGCTGCATCATGGGGCTGTGCTCTGACGGTGGTGGGCCGGCTGGGGAACCGACGGGGCGCCGGTGGACCCGCGCCAAGGATCGCCGTCCGCGCGCCCCGGCGCCACGGCCTTCCAGGATCCCACCCCCTCGGGCACGGAGGTTGCCCGAAGACCGGGTGCCGCGGAGGTCCGACGGCCCGTACGAAGCAAAGGGGAGGGCTTGCATGCGAGGTCAGCCATCGAGGTCCGCCATCCGGGCGGCAACGGTCGCTGCGGTTCTCCTCTTCCTGGCCCTCCCGGGTGCGGGATCGGCGCAGTCCGCCCCGCACTCCGTGTCGGCGGGCTGGGCCGAGGCGGGGGTCGCGTACGGATGGGGCCAGCTGGCCTGCGAGATCTGCCAGGACCGCAGGCGCTCCGGCGT
The DNA here is from genome assembly GCA_050485725.1 of Gemmatimonadales bacterium. Classification (GTDB taxonomy): domain Bacteria; phylum Gemmatimonadota; class Gemmatimonadetes; order Longimicrobiales; family Gaopeijiaceae; genus SKNW01. The sequence goes on from JBJHBX010000424.1 coordinate 3,161, forward strand.
CGAGGTGCACCTCGGGCTCGGGCACATGCTCCGCCCCGGCTTCGGTTTCGGGACCGAGGTGGCGGCATGGGT
>JBJHBX010000425.1:0-3223 GCA_050485725.1 Gemmatimonadales bacterium
CCGTAGCTGACCTCGGCATCGGTGATCTGGCAGAAGTAGCCCCAGAAGGGGGTGTCGGGCTGCCGCATGTCCTGGATGATGCTGGGCACGGCGCAGATCGCGAAGTCGCCGGCGATTCCGCCTCCGATCTGGAAGAATCCCACCGAGGGCCTCCCTTCCGCGGCGCCGTTGTTCGCCAGGTACCACTCGATCAGGTGGGAGAACTGCTCCGTGCCCGACTTCACGCACTGGTGGTGCGGCACCTTCCCGGTCAGGACGTTGGCGGCGAACATGTTCCCGGTGGTCGAGTCCTCCCAGCCGGGCGAGTAGACGGGGATCCCCATCTCCATGGCGGCGATCATCCAGGAGTGCTCCCGGGGCACCTGGTAGTGTTCGTCGATCTCGCCCGACGCAAGGATGTCGAAGAGGAACTCCGAGGGAAACTTCCGGGCCCCGGTGTCGCACGCCGCCTTCCACCGGTCCAGGAGCCGCGCCTCGATGTGGCGCATGATGTCTTCGGGAATGCAGGTGTCGGTGACGCGGTTCATTCCCCGTTCGTAGAGTGCCACCTCGTCCTCGACCGACAGGGCCCGCCAGTCCTGGATGACCTCGTACTCGTCGTGGCCCAGCAGGTTGAAGACGTCCTCCTCGAGGTTCGCGCCGGTGCAGGAGATGGCGTGCACCTTCCCCTCGCGGATCATGCGGGCCAGGATGATGCCGATCTGGGCGGTGGACATGGCGCCGGCCAGCGACACCAGCATCTTCCCTCCGGCGGCCAGGTGGTCCTCGTAGGCCTTCGCCGCATCCACGGTCTCGCGGGCGTTGAAGTGGAGGTAGTGCCTCTCCATGAACTCGCGAACTGCACCCATGTCCCGCCCTCCTCGCTGGAGCCTCGTCGCCCCCGATCCGGGGTGCCGCCCGGCGCGGAGGTCCCGTCCGGGGGACCCCAAAGGTAGGGCGGGGGGGAATGCGGTTCCAGTCCGGGTAGCCCGGCTACCTCCTCCGCACCCGCACCGCGTGGGGGTCGCCGTACTCCGTGCCCTCGCGGACGTTCGTGATCCGGGCGATGGCCACGAGCGCCCCGTCGCTCCCGTCGTCCGAAAGTCGGATCACCCCGAGCCCCGGGGTCGAGCCGGTGGCGTTGTGCGGGTCGCCCGTGAGGGGGGTGGGCCCGCGAAGCGCCACCAGGAGGAGGCGCCCGTCGGGGGAACGGTCCACCAGGTCGGGCGCGGCGTTGTCGGTGAGCGGCCCGTTCAGCGCCACGGTCCGGATGTGCGCCCCGGTGTCGACCCGGAATACCTCCGCCACGTCGGCGTGCCGGTCCATGACCCAGAGGTGCCCGTCCACCTCGGCCATGCCGTGCGAATCGTGCTCCCCGTCGGCGGTGAAGATCACCTCGGGAGCCGGAAGGTTCGGGCCCGACTCCGCATCGTACCCGCCCAGGGGAAAGCGGTAGACGTCGAAACCGTACAGGTGAAGGTGCGGGTGCGGCTCGCCGCCCAGGTTGACCGGCGACCCACCCGAGTTCACGAACATGGCGCCCCCGGCCTCGATCCCTCCGCAGCCGTTCCCCTTCACGGTCGCGCGGTCGTACTCGCCCACGATCCGCATGGGCGTGGCCTGGACGTCGACCACGAAGAGGCCGCCCCCGCGCAGGGTGACCCAGGCGTAGCGCCCCGCTGCGTCGATGATGGGGCAGATGGGAGCGTTGTCCGGGCGGAGCTCCGGGTCCTCGCGAAGCGCGCCCGACGGGGTCGTGCCGTTCGCCAGGTCGAGGGTCGCCGAGGTGTTGTGCGCGAAGCTCCCCGCCGACCCGTCGGTGTCGATCCGCTCCAGCAGCTTCCCGTTCTGGTTCGCCACCAGGATGTGCCGTCCGTCGGCGGTGGGGAAGGCGGCATGGGCCTGCCGCGCGCCCCCCGCGCCCTCCGACATCCGGAAGCAGGCCACCGGCTCGCGCGCCCCGGCATCGAGGATCACCACGTGGCCGCTTCCGACGAAGGCGAGTGCCCCGTGGGTCCCGGCGTCGTTGAAGAGGAGCATGTGCGGACGCACCGGGTTCGCCCCCGTCTCGTCCATGCAGAGGGCCGAGGTCGCGCCGGCCAGGTCGATGGATTCGGCCGGCTCCGGGGCCCCGTCTCCGCCCTCCGCGAGCGCCGCGAGCGCCGATCCGTCGTGGATGTACAGCATGCCGCCGAAACGGCCGTCGGCGTCGGAGTCCGACTGGTCGACGATCCAGGCCTCCCACGCGGTATCCGACGCCCCCTGGGCCGGCGGGTCCGGCGTGTCGCCCTCTCCGCATCCCCAGAGAAGGACCGCGGTGAACAGGACAGCCACGGGGCGCAGGGCGGACACGGGTGTGGGCGCGGAGACGGGGATCATCGGGGGCTCCAGGGGAGGTTCGGACGTCGCGGGCTACGGCACGGGAAACGACCCATCATGGGACCTTTCGCCTCGCGCCACCACCTTTTTCGAACGCCTCCGCCCGTCAGTCCCCTCCTCCCATGCGGAGCACCCGCCCCCCCCGGACCCCGGTGAGCTGGCCGTCGCGGAGGGCGAGACGGCCATTCACGAGCACGTGCACCATGCCCTCGGCGTACTGGTGCGGCTCGGTGAAGGTGGCCAGGTCCCGCACCCGCTCCAGGTCGAAGACCGCAATGTCGGCCACCGCGCCGGGGCGGATCACCCCCCGGTCCTCCATGCGATGCACGAGCGCCGGGAGCGACGTCATCCCCCGCACCGCATCCTCGAGGGTCAGCACCCGCTCCTCCAGCACGTAGACGCGGAGCCGCCGTGCGAAGGCGCCGTAGGCCCTGGGATGCGGGACCCCCGCGCCGAAGACGGGGAACTCGCCGTCGGACGAGGCCATGGTCCAGGGCTGGCGCATGAACTCGGCCAGGTCCCGGTCGTCCATGTTGAACGAGACGATGCCGGGGCTTCCCTCCTCGAGGAGCTCGATGGCCGTCTCGACGGGATCCTTCCCCCGGGCCCCGGCCACCGCCTCGAGGGTCCGACCCTCGATGGAGGGATCCGGCCGATGCGACCGGAACTGGATCCGGTCCGCACCTCCGCGGCGGTCCAGGTTCTCCCACATCTCCCGGACGATCCGCGGCCGGTGCTCGGGGTCGCGGAAGCGCTCGAGCATGCGCTCGTTCCCGCCCTCCTGGGCCCAGCGGGGGACGAGGGCCGCCGAAAGCCCGGTGGCCGAAGCGGTGTACGCGTACTGGTCGGCGAAGATCTCGAGCCC
>JBJHBX010000426.1:0-3220 GCA_050485725.1 Gemmatimonadales bacterium
CGCGAGATCGCCGTCCCCTCGACGCCGGCCCGGGGGATGCTCGCCTGACCCCGCGAGACACCGCTCTCGACCTGCTCCGGCAGGTGGACCGGGGCCGCCGCCTCGACGTGGCCTGGGAGGCCGCGGCACCGACGCTTCCCCCCGCGGACCGGGGGTGGGTCCAGGAGCTCGTGTACGGAACGGTCCGGTTCCGGGGGCGCCTCGATCACCTGCTGGGGCTCCACCTGCACCGCGGAACCGGCTCCGTGGCGCCCGACGTGCTGAAGCTGCTGCGCATGGGGGCGTGGCAGCTTCTGGCCATGGGGAGTGTGCCCGCCTACGCCGCCGTTTCCGAAACGGTGGACCAGGCGCGGGCGCTCGACGAGGCGCGGAGGCCGGGGCGGCGGGGGCGTGAAGCGCAGGACGGCGGAGCGGCGGCGGGCGGCTCCGGAGGCGATGCTCCCGGAGGCGGCAGCGCGGGCCTCGTGAACGCCGTGCTCCGGCGGCTCGCCGACGCCGGGGGAGGTCCCGAGCGCTTCCCTGCGATCGAGACGGACCCGGTGGCGCACCTGTGCACGTGGGGGTCGCATCCGCGCTGGCTCGTGGAGCGATGGATCGCGCGGTTCGGGGTGGAGGATGCAGCCGCCCTCGTCGAGGCGAACAACCGGATTCCCCGGGTGCACCTGCGGAAGCTGGACACCGGCGAACAGGTGCCGCTCGACCCCGGGGCCGACGTGGTCCATGCGCTCCGGCTTTCGCACCCGGCCATCGTGCAGGACCCGGCGGCCTCGGCGGTGGTGGACTTCGCAGCGGGCGGGAAGGGCGCGGGCGACCTCGCGCCCGGCGAACGGGTGGCGGACCTATGCGCGGCGCCGGGTGGTAAGCTACTTGGGCTCGCCGGGCTGGGGGCGGAGCGCGGCATCCGGGTCTTCGGACTCGACCGATCGCCGGGGCGGCTTCGCCGGGTGCGAGAGAACGCCGAGCGGGTCGGGATCGACGTGGCCCTCGCGGTGGCGCTGGGGGAGCGGCCCCCGCTGGCCCCCGGGGCACTGGACCGGGTCCTCGTGGATGCACCCTGCACGGGGACCGGGACGCTGGCCAGGCACCCGGACGCCCGCTGGCGCCTGGAGGTCGGGGCGATCAGGGCCCTTGCGGCGGTGCAGGACCGCATCCTCGACGGCGCTGCGGGGATCGTACGACCGGGGGGCATTCTGGTATATTCAACCTGCTCCCTCGAGCCCGAGGAGAACATGGAGCGGGTGGAGGCCTTCCTTCTCCGACATCCGCATTTCAGGATCGAGGGGACGATGGAGGTCCTTCCGCAGCAGTCGGGAACGGACGGAGCCTTCGCGGCGCGACTGCGACGGAGTGGAGACAGGGAGAACGGAGCATGATGGGATCATCGATGCGCCGCCGCCGGGGAGGGGGCGGCGACCGCGGGAGGGGCAGCGGGAAGAAGGCGCCGAAGCGGGGCCCGACCGGGGGCGGCCCGCTCGGCCGGCCCTTCCTGCTGGCCCTTGCCGTGCTCGCGGTGGGATCCGGTTCCGGGTACCTCTACGCCACGCAGGTCGTCTTCCCCGCGGAGCGGAGCGCCCCCGTCGATCTCGTGGTCGTCCCGGACCTTCGCGGCATGTCGGAGGGCGAGGCGCGTGTCCTTCTCGAGAACCGGGGCTTCGAGCCCGGCCGGGTGGACTCGATCCGCCACCCGGGGGTTCCCGCCGGCGAGATCGTGGGCCAGGCCCCCCTTCCGGGCCAGTCGACGCTGCCCGGAGGCGCGGTGGAGCTCACGGTGAGCCTGGGGCCCGAGCAGCGCCCGGTCCCCGACGTGACCCGGCTCCGCGCCGACCGCGCCCTGACCGTGCTCCGGACCACCGGCTTCGAGGTCACGATCGACTCGATCCAGGCCGACGAACCGCAGGGGCAGGTGGTCGCCACCGTTCCCGCAGCCGGTACCCGGGTGAATCTCCCCTCGGAGATCCGCATGACGGTCTCGCTGGGCCCGCCCCTGGTGGAGCTTCCGAGCCTGGTCGGGCTGCAGGAGGAGGAGGCGCGCACGCGTCTGGGCGAGCTGGGCCTCGTGGTCGGCGAGGTCGAGAACCGCGCACGCTTCGGTTTCGGTGACGGCGACGTCCTGGAGACCTTCCCCGAGGCCGGCGCCTCGATCCCCCGCGGAAGCGCGGTGCGCCTTGTCATCCGGAGAAGGTCACTGCTGCCCGGAGGGGGACCATGACCGAAGCTCCCCGCAGGGGCTCGAACCTTCCGTACTTCGCGGCGTCGCTCCTGGCCCTCGGGGTCGTGGTCTTCGCCTGGGTCGCCCGCGACAACCACCGCCCGGTAGGACCCGGAGCGGACGCCCCGGCCTTCGAGGCCGTGACCCTCGACGGCCAGCCCGCGCGCATCCAGGACCACCTGGGGTCGGTGGTGCTCCTGAACGTCTGGGCGACCTGGTGTCCTCCCTGCGTCTACGAGATGCCCTCGATGCAGCGCCTCTACGAGCACTTCGAGGGCGAGGACTTCGAGATCATCGCGGTGAGCATCGACGCGCCCCAGGGGCGCCGCGACCTTTTCGGGAACCTCGGCGGCGACGTGGCCGGGTTCGTCGAGGAGTACGGTCTGACCTTCCCTGTCTGGCTCGACCCCGAGGGGACGATCCAGCGGGTCTATCGAACCACGGGCGTGCCCGAATCCTTCGTGATCGGCCGCGACGGACGCATCTACCGCAAGGTCTCGGGCGCCACCGAGTGGGACCAGGAGCAATACGTGACGTTCATCCGGCGGCTGCTGGACGAATGACATGGTGACGATGAGCGCGATCCAGCGCGCCTTCACCCGGAACTGGACCCTCAAGCTCTCCGCCGTGGGCGTGGCGCTCCTCCTCTGGTTCTCGGTCCGCTTCGAGGTCCAGAACCAGCAGGAGATCACGAACGTCGCGGTGCGGGTGGACCTGTCGGACCCCGAGTGGGTGCTGGCCGGGGGGTCCGAGCCGTCCACGGTCTCGGTGCGTTTTCGCGGCCCCGCGCTCGAGCTCCTTCGCCTGTCGAACGACCGGCCCGTGGTCGTCGTGCCCGTCCCCGACGTGGCCGTCCCCGACACCTCGATGGTGGTGCAGCCCGCATGGGTCCGGTTCGGAGAGCGGCCTGGCGTGACGGTCGAGGGCATCGCCCCGGGCAGCATCCGGCTTCGGTTCGAGCCTGTCCAGCGCATTGCGCTCCCTCCGGCGCTCCGCCTTACCGGTGAGCCT
>JBJHBX010000427.1:0-3211 GCA_050485725.1 Gemmatimonadales bacterium
ACGAGATCGAGGGGCACAACCAGACCACGCAGGCCATGTACTGCGCGGCCTACCTGAGCATCCTGGCCACGAAGTACGGGAGCTTCATTCCGGCGCTGTCGGAGCACCACGCCGGGGGAACGAACGTGGGGCGCACGGTGATCAACGGGGCGCGCCTCGGGGGGTCCACCGTGCGGGAGCAGTACTTCCTGGGCGCGCAGCTCGCGGTGGACCTGCGGGGGCTGTCGTCGAGCCGCTTCCGCGACGTCGTCTACAGCTACGGCCCCCGCTCCTTCCTCTATGCCGAGATGGTGTTCGGGAACGAGGACCAGGTGGCCCGGATCCGCGACGGGATCCGGCAGGACCGGATCCACGCGATGCGGACGACGCGGTCCGTTCCCATCGAGGAGGTGGTGCGGCGGAGCGGGCTCAGCCAGGACGAGGTGCGGCGCTACAACCCGGCGCTCGTGCGCCAGGTGCCGGCCCGGGCCACCCTCTACCTGCCCATGCACATCGACGACCTGGGGCGCGACGTGGCCTTCTGGCACCGCCCCGCGAACCCCGGGTTCCAGGACGTGCTGCGCGACTTCCTGCGTCTCGACACGCCGCCGGATCGCTGGCATGACCCGTCGCACCGGCGAACCCTGGACGAGTTCCGGCGGCGCTTCACGGCGACCCAGGTCGAGGAGGGGATCGTCATGGCCACGGTGCTCCAGTACGTGATCGACGAGCACTTCACCGGGCGCCAGGGGCAGATCCTGGCCGAGTACCGGAGCGACCCCCGCGTGCAGGCCCTCGTGACCGAGGGGCTCCGCGAGATCGAGCTGCTGCGCGAGTTCGGGGTGACGGTTCGGTAAGGGGGGGGCGCGGGCGGGGCCGGGGGTCGCGGGGGTTGCGGGGCGGGGCGCCGGTGGTCCCGGCGGCCCTGGCCGGCGGACGGGTCGAGGAAGGGTCGCGGCCGCGCCGTCGGCCCTGGCCGACCCCACCGGCGTTACCTGCGCCACCCCCACCGGCGTGACCTGCGCGGCCCTTTCCCCCATCTTCGGAAATGCCCGATCCCGCTCGCACCGCCATCGACCCCCGTTCCGCCCCCGCCGCAGCCCCCGCCACCGACCCCGCCGCAGCCCGGGCCAACGACCCTGCCACGGCGCCCGCCACCGACCCCGCCGACGTCCTCCACGACGTCTTCGGGTTCCGCGAGTTCCGGCCCGGCCAGCGGCAGGTGATCGAGGCGGTGCTCGAGGGGCGGGACTGCATTGCGGTCATGCCCACCGGCGCCGGCAAGTCGCTGACCTACCAGCTTCCCGCGCGCATCCTGCCGGGCACGGTCCTCGTGATCTCGCCGCTGATCTCGCTGATGAAGGACCAGGTCGACGCGCTCCAGGGGCTAGGGTTCCGGGCGGTCGAGATCAACTCGACCCTCGACTTCGAGGAACGCACCGCGCGCCTCCAGGCGCTCCGACGCGGCGAGCTCGAGCTGGTCTTCCTCGCGCCCGAGGCCTTCGACGGATCGCTCCGCGACTTCGTCGAGGGATGCCCCATTTCGCTGCTCGTGGTGGACGAGGCGCACTGTATTTCGCAGTGGGGCCACGACTTCCGCCCATCGTACCGGCGGCTCAGGGGGCTCAAGGAGGGGCTCGACGTTCCGGTGCTGGCGCTCACCGCCACCGCCACCCGCCTCGTGGCCCGCGACATCCTGCGGCAGCTCGGCATGCGGAAGCCCGCCGGCTTCAAGGGGTCGTTCTTCCGGCGGAACCTGAAGATCTCGGCGCGGAAGAAGGGCTCCGGCAACACCCGGAAGGAGATCCTGGCGCTGGTCCGCGAGCAGCGCGGCGAGCCCGGCATCGTCTACTGCCTGTCGCGCCGCACCGTCGAACAGACCACGGAGTTCCTGGAGAAGAGCGGCATCCGCGCCCTGCCGTACCACGCGGGGCTCCCGGCCGAGGTGCGCACCCGGAACCAGGAGGCCTTCCAGCGCGACGACGTGCCGGTCATGGTCGCCACCGTGGCCTTCGGCATGGGGATCGACAAGTCGAACGTGCGCTGGGTCATTCACCGCGACATGCCGAAAGACATCGAGTCGTGGTACCAGGAAATCGGCCGGGCCGGGCGCGACGGCCTGGACGCCGACTGCATTCTCTTCTACTCGTGGGCCGACGTGAAGCTGCACGAGCGCTTCCTGGACGAGATCGACGACCCCGAGCTCTGGCGGCTCAAGCGCCAGGCCACCGTCGACCTCTTCGAGCTCGTGGAGCGGGGGGGATGCCGGCACCAGGGCATTCTCCGGCACTTCGACGAGGCGATGGATCCGTGCGGCGATGCCTGCGACAGCTGCACCGGGATCACCGTCGAGGCGAGGACGAAGGCGGCGAGCGCCAGAGGATCGGCGGCGCAAGCGAGAGGCTTGCCGGCGCAGGCGACCGGCTCGGCGGCGCGGGCCGGGGCGGGCGGGGGCCGGGGCCCGGGCGACGTGCACGGGGAGCGCGCCGCGGGGGGCGGCCGTGGAGGCGGCGGCGGGATCTCCGCATCCCACATGGGTCCGGAGGATGAAGCCCTCTTCGACCGGCTGCGCGCGCTCCGGAAGGAGCTGGCCGACGCGCGGGGAGTGCCCGCGTACATCGTGTTCAACGACAAGGTGCTGCTGGAGATGGCGCTCAGGCGCCCCGCGACCCCCGATGCGCTCCTCGACATTTCGGGGGTGGGCCCGGCGAAGCTGGATCGCTACGGCGCGGTGTTCCTCGAGGCGATCGCGGGGGTGGATGCGGAGGTGGATGGGGAACCGGGCGCCGGACCGGGCGCGAGATTGGATGCGAGAACGGATGCAGAGGTAGCCGCGGAAGTGGATGCAGACCCGGGGGCGCGCGGCAGGTGACGACGACGGCGACGACCGGGTCGGCACGGGGCGAGAACGTGCTGGATGTCGTCTCGGTGCAGGCGGGTGCGCGGTACCCCGACAGCTACGTGCGGACGCTCCGGAGCATGGTGGCGCGGCATCTTCCGATTCCGCACCGCTTCATCGTGTGGACCGACGAGCGCCCCGGCGCGCCGCGCGACTTCGGGCCCGGCGTCGAGAAGCGGGACCTTTCGGCGTGGGGGCTCCGGGGCACGCGGAACAAGCTGCGGCTCTTCGACCCCGAGGTGGGGGGGACACGGCCCTTCCTCTTTTTCGACAACACCCTCGTCATTCGCCGGTCGCTGCTCCCCCTGGTGGAGCGGGGGCGTTCGACCCGGG
>JBJHBX010000428.1:0-3209 GCA_050485725.1 Gemmatimonadales bacterium
GGGCGTGGGGAACCCCCTCGCCCTGGTCGTGCTCCAGCCCGACCTGGGGACGGCCCTGGCCTTCGTGGGCATCCTCTTCGCCGTCCTGTACTGGGCGGGGGCAACTCCGCTTCACCTGCTCCTCCTGGCCAGTCCGGGGCTCGCCCTGATCCTCTCCTTCGACACCCGGGTCTGGTCGGCCTATTTCGTTGCCCTTGTCGCCGCCGTCTACTTCCTCCGGTTCCGGCTCTACCTGGTGGAATCCGCGGCGGTCCTCATCGCGAACCTCGCGGCGGGAGCCGTGGCGCTTCCGGTCTGGAACTCGCTGGCCGACTACCAGAAGAACCGGCTCCTGGTCTTCCTCGATCCCGGCATGGACCCGAGAGGGGCGGGGTGGAACCTGATCCAGTCCAAGGTCGCCATCGGGAGTGGCGGGCTCTTCGGGAAGGGATTCACGCAGGGGACCCAGAAACGCCTGGACTTCCTTCCGGAACAGCACACCGACTTCATCTTCAGCGTGGTCGGCGAGGAGCTCGGATTCGTGGGGGTCACGGTGGTCATCGCGATCTTCGGGGCGCTCCTCATGCGCCTCATCACGATGGCCGAGCGGACCGCGGATCCCTTTGCCGGCCTTGTCCTCTTCGGTATCTTCGGGACCTGGATGGTCCACATCTTCATCAACGTGGGAATGACGGTCGGGATCGTGCCCATCACGGGGATCCCGCTGCCGTTCCTGAGCTACGGCGGGACCTTTCTCGTGACCTGCTGGGCCCTCGCGGGCCTCGCGGTTCGCATGGCCCGGGAGGAATAGCCGACATGGCGTGGTTCCGGAAGCAGAAGAAGCCGCTCACGTCCGAGGACCGACGGGACCTTCCCTCGGACGTCTTCGAGAAGTGCGACGGCTGCGGCGAGATCCTCTACCGCGAGAAGCTCCACCAGAACGAGCACGTCTGCCCGAACTGTGCGCACCACTTCCGCATCGGCGCCGAGGCCTACGTTCGGCTCCTGGCCGACGAGGGGAGCTTCCGCGAGACCGAGGCGGGGCTCCGGAGCGGCGATCCGCTGGGATTCACCGACCTGAAGCCCTACACCGACCGGCTCCGCGCCGCCGAGACCAAGACCGGCCGGGGGGACGCCGTGATCACGGGGCGCGCCACCCTTGACGGCATCGGGATCGCGCTCGGGGTCATGGACTTCAGCTTCATCGGCGGTTCGATGGGCTCGGTGGTCGGCGAGAAGATCGCGCGGCTCGGCCGACTGGCCCTCGAGGAGGAGCGCCCCCTCGTTCTCGTCTCGGCATCGGGGGGCGCCAGGATGATGGAGGGGATCTACTCGCTGATGCAGATGGCGAAGACCTCGGCGGTGCTGGCGCGGCTCCACGAGGCGGGGATCCCCTTCGTGTCGATCCTGACGGATCCCACCACCGGCGGGGTCACTGCGTCCTTCGCGATGCTGGGCGATGTGAACCTGGCCGAACCGGGAGCCCTGATCGGGTTCGCCGGGCCCCGGGTCATCGAGGAGACGATCAAGCAGGAGCTTCCCGACGACTTCCAGACCGCCGAGTTCCTGCTCGAGCACGGGATGGTGGACCGGGTCGTGGACCGGCGACAGCTCAAGTCCGAGACCGCCAGGCTCCTCCGCCACCTCTTCGTCCACGACGGGGTGGGGTTCACCGGGTGAGTCCCGGAAGTCCCGGGGGCTCCCCGGGTGACGGCTGGTACGGGCCGCCGACGGACGATCCGCTGGCGGCCCGTCTCTTTCCCCCGCTTCCGGGGCGCGTTCTCTGGGGGCTCGACCGCATGCAGCGCATCATGGCCGCGGTGGGAAGCCCGCACCGCGCCTATCCCTCGCTCGTGGTCGGAGGAACGAACGGGAAAGGGTCCGTGGCGGCCGTCTGGGCCCGGGTGATGGAGGCGGCGGGGTTCCGGGTGGGACTCTACACCTCGCCTCACCTGGTTCGCTTCCGCGAGCGGATCCAGATCGACGGTGAGCCCGCGCCCGAGTTCCTGCTGGAGGAGGTGGCCGAGGAGCTCAGGTCACCCATCGTGAAGCGCCAGCCGTCGTTCTTCGAGGCCACCACTGCCCTCGCCCTCACCGCCTTCGCAAGGTCGGGGATCGACGTCGCCGTGCTCGAGGTGGGGCTCGGGGGGCGGCTCGACGCGGTCAACGTCGTGGACCCCATCGTGACCGCGATCACGAACGTCGGGCTCGAGCACCAGGAGCTGCTGGGCGCGGATCATGCCGCCATCGCCCGGGAGAAGGCCGGGATCTTCCGCCCCGGGGTTCCGGCCTTCACCTCGGCGGTGCACCCCGATGCCCTCCGGGTCCTGGCCGAGGCGGCTGCGGAGCTGGGCATCCCCCTTCGCCGCGTCCTCCCGGCGCCGGGTGCAAGCACGCTGGAGGGGGCGGCACCGGGCACCCGCCTCGCGCTGCGCACCCGGACGTGGGGTGAACTCGCGCTGCACACCCCGCTCCTGGGTGCGCACCAGCGGGGGAATGTTGCCCTCGCCGTGCGGTCGCTCGAGGCGCTCCCCCCGCGCCTGATTCCCTCGCGGCGCGCCGTCTTGGACGGCGTCGCCGCGGCCCGGGTTCCGGGACGCCTCCAGCTCGAGCCCGAGGGGCCCCGCCGGGTCCTGCTCGACGTGGCGCACAACGTCGACGCCATGCAAACCCTGGTGGCGGCCCTCGAGGAGCTGCGTCCCCCCCGGCCGCGCGTGGCGGTCGTGGGGATCCTCTCGGACAAGCCGGTTGGGGCGATGCTCGACACGCTGGCGCCGGCGGTGGACCGGATGATCCTCGCCGTGCCGCCCTCGGCCCCACCTGCCCGACGCTGGGACCCGGTGGCCGAGGCCGTGCGGATGGTGACTGAGCGCGCGGATCCGCAAGGAGAACCGCTGGGGGAGCGCTTCGGCGCGCCGCCCGAGGCGGTCCCGGACTTCGGGCGGGCCCTCGAGCGGGCGCGCACCCTCACCCCCGAGGGCGGGACCGTCCTGGTCACCGGTTCATTCTACACGGTGGGTGCAGCGCTCGCGGCGATGGGGCGGGCGCCCTGATCCGAGGAGTCAGCGCACGATCGGGACCCGCACGAGATCGGCCACCACGGGGCGGTGATCCGAGGCCACCCGCTCGTCGACCACCTCCGCACCCCCGACCCGCCACGCCGCCGGGGGCCCCCCGAAAATGAAGTCGATCTCCCGGCGAGGCTCGTCGGAAGGAAAGGTGTGGCGTGC
>JBJHBX010000429.1:0-3203 GCA_050485725.1 Gemmatimonadales bacterium
GTGGCGGCCACCGCGCCGTCGATTGCGGCCCCGGTGCGCCCGGCGTCGATCCCCAGCGTTTCGCCCACCGAGCGCAGCCAGTCTGCGGTGCCGTCGACCCCCACCGGAGCCGAACCCACTACCGGCCGACCCGCGAACTCGAACTCGCGAACCGAGCGGGTATAGAAGGGGTGGACGGCCGCAATGACCGAGGCGTCGAGCGCCTTGTAGAGCTCTCGCCACTCCCGCGGTGGAATGACCGTGCCGAGGGCCACGCCCATGGGCTCGAGGAGGGCGCCGATCACCATCGGGTCGGCGGGGAAGAGCTCCCCGAGGAGCGCCACGGTCGGACGATCCTCGACGAGGCCTTCGGGGCGGGCAACCGGGCCGGCCTCCGCCTCGGTGCGGGCGTAGCGAAGCATGGCTCCGGCCAGCACGTCCTTCGCCTCGGCATGCGTGGGCACGCCGAAGCCGGGCACGTCGATCCCCACGATCCGGACCCCGTTGATCTCCTTCGGCAGGAGGTCCAGCGGGACCCCCGACGCCGTCGGAATGCAGAGGTTCGTCATCACGATCGTGTCGTAGCGCTCGGGGTCGGCCAGCTCCTCCATGGCCGCCCTGATGTCCTCGAAGAGCGCCCCCGTCACGAGGGACTCCGAGTTGAAGGGCACGTAACCCACCGTGCGCCGCGCACCGTAGAAGTGCGAGGTGAAGGTGAGCCCGTACACGCAGCAGGCCGAGCCCGAAAGCACGGTGGCGGTGCGGCGCATCCGGAGGCCCACGCGGAGCGAGCCGAAGGCGGGACACATTCCCTGGGGCTGGTCGTGCGGGCCCATCGGGTAGTCGTCCACGAGCTCCTTCAGCACCGAGGATCTTCCCTCCGCGGCCTCGGCGGCGAGCAGCCGCTCGCGTCCTCCGTGGCACGAGGCACCACCGCCCGTCGCAGCGCTCACGGGCGCGTCCTCGACCGCAGGCGGGGACCCGCCAAGCACGGGAAGACGGATCGGGGACGTCCGCTCAGCCATCGTCAGACCGCCTCGTAGACGATTTCGAGGGAGTCGCGGACGATGATCTCGCCCCCGTGCATGTCGGCGGGGGTGGCCGGGGTCAGGACCACGTTCCGCCCCACGTCCTCGCCCTTGAAAAGGTCGAGAAGGCCCTCGTGGGTGAGGGGCTTCGGGCGCACCGGCGGCGCCTCCGCCACCCCCTGGCCCAGCTCCTCGAAGAGGGGGGCCCAGCGGCCCCCCGGCCGGCCCACGATCTCGTAGTTCGCGGACTTCCGCCGGATGTCGTCGTCCTGGGGAATCGCGGCCAGGACCGGGATGCCCACCGCATCGGCGAAGGCCTGCGCCTCTCCGGTCCCGTCGTCCTTGTTGATGACGAGGCCGGCGACGCCCACGTTCCCGCCCATCTTCCGGAAATACTCGACGGCCGAGCAGACGTTGTTCGCCACGTAGAGAGACTGGAGGTCGTTCGATCCGACGACGATGACCTTCTGGCACATGTCGCGGGCGATGGGGAGCCCGAACCCGCCGCACACCACGTCGCCCAGGAAGTCCAGGAGCACGTAGTCGAAGCCCCACTCGTGGAAGCCGAGCTTCTCGAGGAGCTCGAAGCCGTGGATGATTCCGCGCCCTCCGCATCCCCGTCCGACCTCGGGTCCCCCGAGCTCCATCGCGAAGACCCCGTCGCGGATGAAGCAGACGTCGCCGATCCCGACTTCCTCGCCGGCCAGCCGTTTCCGCGACGACGTCTCGATGATCGTCGGCACGGCCTTGCCGCCGAAGAGGAGCGAGGTCGTGTCGGACTTCGGGTCGCAGCCGATCAGGAGCACGCGTTTTCCCTGCTGCGCCATCATGTACGACAGGTTCGCCAGCGTGAAGCTCTTGCCGATCCCGCCCTTGCCGTAGATGGCGATGATCTGCGTTTCCTTCGTTGCAGGCATTTCGGTATCCGTCGCCGCGCCGGTCGGTGCAATCATGCGGTGCCTCTCCAGTCGAGAATCATCTTGACGCAGGTGGGGTCGTCGAAGGCGGTCCGGTAGGCTTCCGGCGCGCCCGCGGCCATCGAGCGGTGCGTCACGAGCCCCTCGAGGGTGAGACGATCCTCGCCCACGAGCGAGAGGACCTCGCGGAGGTCGGACGGACTCCACTCGGCGGCCACCCGGATCCGTGCTTCCCGCAGGAAGGCCGGGGGGAAGTGGAAGCGGACGGGTTCGTGGTAGAAGCCGGCCAGCACGATCTCGCCCTGCCGGGACAGGCGCGGGAAGAGCACGTCGAGGATCCCGGGGTCCCCGCTCACGTCGTAGATCGTGCCGTATTCCCCGTCGGGGTCGTCGTCCGGCGCGAGCACGGCGTATCCTTCGCCCCCTCCCATCCGCACGGGATTCGTCTCCCAGACCACGGGGGGCGGGCACTCCGTCCGGGTGGCCAGGATCCGCGCCAGGAGCCGACCCAGTGCGCCATGCCCCACGACCAGGGTTCGCTCGGCGGCGGGTGCGCCCCGGATCGCGTGGGCGGCCGTGGCGGCGAGGGCCAGCAGGCAGGCCTGCTCCCCCATCCGTTCCGAGACCCGCACCACCCTCGGACCCGGGGCGACCAGCCTGCGGGCCGCCGCTCCGAAGAGACCCCGGGCGCCGTCGAAGCCGCGGGAGCCCGGCACGAAGACCCAGTCTCCCTGCTCCCTTCCGGAGGCAGGCCCGGCCCAGCGCACCTGGCCCATGGCCTCGTAACCCGGAACGAGCGGATAGCCCATGCCCGGGAAGGGGGGCATCGTGCCGGCATACAGGAGCCGCTCGGTCCCGGTGCTCACACCGGACCAGGACACGTCCACGATGACGTCGTCCGGCCCCGGCGACGCCAGGGCCAGCCGGCGCATCACGAGCCGTCCCGGCTCCTCGAGCACCACTGCCATCGTGTCCATCGAATCCACGTCCACCTCTCCCCATCCGAGGCCCACCTGCCCATGCCTGCAACACAATGCGGGCACGGACCCCGATTCGTCAAGAGAAAATTACATTGCAGAGTGTCAATCAACTTGGACAGTCGGGGGCACAAGCCGGCCCACCTGTCTCGAAACATGGACGGCGCGGGGCTTTCGACCCCTTCAGGCGCTCACGCGATGCCGGTCACGACCCCGGTCAGCACCGGTGACCGCGGGCGGGGACTCCTGAGCTTCCGGAAGCCGGCTTCGCGGAGGAGCTCCCGGTACTCCGCCGGCGATCG
>JBJHBX010000430.1:0-3200 GCA_050485725.1 Gemmatimonadales bacterium
CAGCCTCTCGGCGTGCTTCGCGGGAACAAGGCCACCTTCAATGCGAATGGCACGGTGGAATCGGTGACGCCGATCGCCCACCTCGGCAGCCCGCTCCCCGACCGATTCGGCACCGTGGGACTGAACGCGCAGATCGGCAACAACCTTCGGCTGAACGCCTCGGCGGACTGGCAGACGGGCGCCCGGATGCACTCCTTCAACCGCCAGTTCCGGTACCTGCACGGACTCGACGACCCGCTCCTTCCGCCGGCCATGCTCACCGTCCCCCGCGCCGCGAACTGGCTCGCGATCACCGACCAGTTCGTCGAGGACACCGACTACTTCAAGGTCCGGAACATCTCGGCGCAGTACGTCGTCCCGCAGCACATCGCGCAACGGGTGGCCCGGTCGCTCGAGCTGGGCTTCTCGGTCTCGAACCCCATGGGCTGGTGGACCTCGAGCTTCAACCCCGAGACGGATCACTCCGGTGCCCAGTCGCAGGGCGGTGCCACGGTGGGCGGGTTCAACTACGCGGCCGAGCCGAACCCCAGGACCTTCCTGCTGAACGTTCGCGTTCGCTTCTAGGAGAGGAACGGTCATGAACAGCCAGACGACGAACGACCGCGACCTTCTCCGGACCGTGGCATCCACCGTCCGGAGGCACTCCCCGAACCGGACCCCGACCATGCGAACGATGACCCGGCGCCACGCACTCCTCCTCGTGCTCCTGGGACTCGTGGGATGCGACTTCCTGGACCCGACGAAGGTCACGAACCCCACCGTGACTGCGGAGGACTTCAACCGCCTCCCCAACGCCGCGCAGAACTGGGCGCTGGGCGTGGAGCGGCAGCTCAGCATCGCCGTGAACCAGCTCGTGCTGAACGCCGAGGTGGGCTCCGACAACCTCTTCAACAACCGGACGCTCTTCAACCGGACCTGGGACATCCCCGAGATCAACTCGACGGGCGCCGAGGAGATCGCGGTCCAGCGCCAGGTGCAGCGGCTCCGCGCCATGGCCGACGATGGCCTGAACATCGTCGTGCCGGCCGACCCCGGGGCTTCGAACAACGTGATCGGCCGCCTGCACCTGTACCGCGGATACGCCCACCTGGCGGCCGGCGAATACTTCGTCGCCCTTCCCGCCGATCCGATGGGTCCGCTCGAGCCGCCGTCCGTCCACCTTGGACGCGCCATCCAGGACTTCGAGCAGGCCCGGAGCATCGCCACCGATGCCACGATCCGCGACGCCGCGCTCCTGATGACCGCGCGCGCGCACCACCGCCTGGGGAACCGGGACGAGGCCGTCGCCGCGGCGAACCAGGTCAGGAGTTCGAACCCACTCCTCCTGTTCCGGGCCAGGTTCGACGTGACCGACGGTCCCACGAACACGCTGCAGGCGGCCATCTATGACCGCGGCGACAACGAGTTCCAGCCGCTTCCCCGCCTCGACTTCCTCTTCCCCAAGTACTGGAGCGTCGCCGCCACCGACCAGACGCCGATCACCATCGCGAAGGGAGAGGAGGCGTTCCTGATCGTGGCCGAGGCGCGCCATGCCCAGGGTGACATGGCCGGAACCCGGGCGGTCCTGAACGAACTCATCGAGCTCGTCGGCCAGCGTCCGGTGGTGGCCATCGACGACTCGAACCAGCTCAGGGGGCGCCGGGGTGGCACCTGGATCTACCCCAACAGCTCGAGCGTGATGGTGGCGGCGCACCCGGGCGCCGCGCCCCGGGCCGGGCTCGTGCTGGACCGCCAGAGCGGTCCGGTCCAGATCCCGGTGATCTCGGGGACGTCGGTCACGCCCGCAATGCTCGCTGCGGCGACCGACCCGGAGGACCTGCTCGAGCTGCTGTTGCTGATGCGGCAGGAGATCTTCGTGGTGGAAGGCCGCCGCATGGTCGACCTCGGAATCAGGATCCCCGTCGCACTAGAGGAGGCGGAGGCCAACCCCAACGTGGACGTGAGCTCTCCGGCGCTCCAGGCGCAGATCCCGAGCTGGATTCCCGGAAACTTCGGGATGAACTCCTTCGACTACCAGGACGGCGCGACGCTGGCCGTCGTGCACCACAACCTGAACCGGGCGCTGGTGCAGAACCGCGCGTCGAACCTGATCCTTCCCTTCCACTGAACCCCGTTCCAGGGGTTCGGGAGGGTGAGGCGAGAGGCGAAGGGGTCCACGGCCCGCAGCCGTGGGCCCCTTCACGTTCATCGGGGTTGAGGCCCCCGCGACCGGTCGGTCGACTCGGGCCGACCGCCATTGCGTACCCGCGATGGGGCGGAGTATTGTATACGACTTGGGCGGGCGGGGGGTGTCCAGGCATGCCCGCTCGGGGCCACCTTCATGTCGTTCAGTCGCTTGCGCTCGAAGGGAGGACATGAATGTCCGGGAAGACGATCTGCATCGGTGGGGAGTGGCATGCGTCCCGGAGCGGGGAGACGCTCCCCGTGATCGACCCCAGCACCGGGCAGGTCTTCGATTCCCTGGCCCGGGGCGGTCGGGACGAGGTCGACCTCGCGGTCCGGACCGCCCGCCGGGCCTTCGACGGGGGGTGGGCCCGGACCTCACCGGTCGAACGCGGGCGGATCCTGCGGGAGCTCGGTGAGCGAGTCCGCGCGGAGCAGGAGGCGCTCGCCCGACTCGAGGCGCGGGACGTGGGCAAGCCCCTTCGGCAGGCCCGCGCGGACATGCTGGCGCTGGCGCGCTACTGCGAGTTCTACGCCGGCGCCGCCGACAAGCTGCACGGCGAGACCCTGCCCCATGAGCCGGGCTACACGGTGCTCGCGCTCCGCGAGCCCCATGGCGTGACTGCGCACATCATTCCGTGGAATTACCCCGCGCAGATGTTCGGGCGCTCCGTCGTCGCCTCGCTGGCCGCCGGGAACACCGCGGTGGTCAAGCCCGGCGAGGATGCCTGCCAGTCGATCCTGGCCGTGACCCGGCTGGCCTACGAGGCCGGGCTCCCGGAAGGCGTGCTGAGCGTGGTCACCGGACTCGGGGACGAAGCGGGCGCCCCCCTCGCCGGCCATCACGACGTCGACCACATCTCGTTCACCGGCTCACCGGAGACGGGTACCCGGGTGCAGCAGGCCGCGGCGATCCACAATCGCCCCAGCACCATGGAGCTGGGGGGGAAGTCGCCGCAGATCGTCTTCGCCGACGCCGATGCCGACTCCCTCCTCCCGACGCTCTTCAACGCCTGCATCCAGAATGCCGGTCAGAC
>JBJHBX010000431.1:0-3194 GCA_050485725.1 Gemmatimonadales bacterium
CCGCGGATGTCGGCCTCGTCGCGGGCGCCCCCCAGCGAGATTCGCACGTACTTCCGGCCCAGCGAACGCGCAATGGACTGGGCGATCGAGGTCTTTCCGACGCCCGGAGGCCCGGTGAAGAGAAGGATCGGGCCGCGCCCGATGACGCGACGGGGCGCACCCGGCATCTCCTCCGAGGGCGAGGGGGGCGCACCACCGTCTTCGGCCTCGCCCTCTCCACCCGGCAGGTCCGTGACCGGCAGGGGCCTTGAGGCATCGCGACCGTTGCCGCTCTCCTCACCCGGCTCCTCGCCGTCCCCCCCGGCGCTTCCGGGTCCGTCGGCCGGTTCCGCCCCCGACGGCTCCGGGCTCCGCTCGATCTGGAGCTTCCGGACCGCCAGGAACTCGATGATCCGGTCCTTGACGTCCTCGAGGCCGTAGTGGTCCTCGTTCAGGATCGTCTGGGAGAGTCCGAGGTCGATCTTGTCGTCGGTCCGGTCGGACCAGGGCAGCTCCGTGACCCACTCGAGGAAGGTCCGGATCACCTGGTACTCCGCCGACTGGGGCGAGGTGCGCTGGAGCCGCTTCAGCTCGCGCTCCACCTCGGTCCGGGCCTCGGGCTCGAGGTTCAGCGCCTCGATCCGTTCCCGGAGTTCCTCGACCTCCTTCCGGTCGTCCTCGTCACCCAGCTCGCGCTGGATCTGCTTCATCTGCTCGCGGAGGAGCATCTCGCGCTGCCGCTCCCCGAGCTCTTCCTGGACCCGCGCCTGGATCTCCTCCTGGGCGTCGAGGCGGGCGAGCTCGCGCTCCACCGCGACCAGTGCCCTGCGCATCCGCTCCTCGTCGTCGAGGACCTCGAGGAGCTTCTGCTTGTCGGCGGTGGGAAGGTCCAGGTAGAAGGCAACGAGATCGGCGAAGGAGCCGGGTTCGTCGACGCCGCTGATGAGCTGGTTCAGCGCCTCGGCAGGCACACCGCGCCGGGTGCCGAGTTCGGCGGCACGGTCCCTCAGCTCCTTGTCGAGGGCCTGGAAGGCGGGGTCCTCGGGGTTCCGGGGAGGGAAGCAGTTGAGCTCGATGAGGGAAGCGCGGAGCATTGCGCCAGAGGTGGTCTGGAGGGAGACCGCCTCGGCCCGCTCCTCGCCCTGCACCAGGAGCTGCATCCCGCCGCGGACCCGGTGCGTCTGGAGGATCCGGACCACCGTCCCGACGGAGTAGAGCATCTCCGGCGTCGCCTCGTCGACATTCTCGCGCTGGGCGACCGCGAAGAGCCGGCGGTCCGCGTCGATGGCCGCCTGCACCGCTTCGACGGTCCCGGCACGTCCGGCAGATATGGGCACCGCGACTCCCGGGTAGACCACGGTGTCGCGGAGGGGAAGAACCGGAAGGGTGAATCGCTCGCCCATGTCGCCTCGTTCGTGTCCTGGGTTCGTTCGGACCGGACGCGCCGTGCCCGGAATCCGTCGGGGGATGCACGTTCCCTGCCATGAAAGGTACGGCTCCGACGTGCCGGAGCGGCACGTGTTCCTGCCAGATTGGCCGAGGTTCCAGGGGAGAGGGAGAACGCGTCGACAGGAGCCGATGGGCGCGCCGCCGGGCGGCCCACCCGTGCCAACTACCCCGCATCTCCCGTCGCGCATAGCTTCACCGCATGTCCCCGGAACCGAGCCCCCCACCACGACCACGCGCCGCACCGGCAGAGGCCGGGATCAACCTGGGGCGCATCCTCGGGGTCGAGGTGCGGCTGGACTACTCCTGGTTCATCCTCCTCTTCGTGATCCTCGGCACCCTGGGAGGCGCGCTCTTCCCCGCCTACGCCCCCGAGGTCTCTCCCCTGGGCCATCTGGCCATGGGGCTCGTCGGGTCCTTCCTCTTCGTCCTCTCACTCCTGCTGCACGAGCTGGGGCACGCCCTGGCGGCCCGCCTCCGGGGGATCGAGGTGGAGGGAATCACACTCTTCATCTTCGGGGGAATGGCCCGGACCCGACGCGAGGTCGAACGGCCCCTCGACGAGTTCCTGGTTGCGGCCATGGGCCCCGTCGTCTCCTTCGTCCTGGCGGCGGCCTTCTACCTGGCGGCTTCCGTGGCACTCCGGCAGGGAATGGGGCCTGGGATCACCGTGACCGCCGAGACCCTGGGCTACCTGAACCTGCTCCTGGCGGCCCTGAACCTGCTTCCGGGATTCCCCCTGGACGGGGGTCGGATCCTTCGGGCCGGTCTCTGGCTCCTGACCGGGAGTCTCAGGCGGGCCACGAAGTTCGCGGCGATCATCGGGAGGGTGCTCGGGTGGGCGATCATCCTGGTCGGAGTATGGTCCCTCCTGTCCGTGGGCGCATACGTGGCCGGCCTCTGGATGATCTTCATCGGGTGGTTCCTGACGCAGTCGGCCCGCTCCTCGTACCAGAACGTCCTCCTTCAGCAGCTCCTCGCCCCGCTCACCGCCCGGCAGGCCATGAGCCCGGACCCCGAGACGGTCGGCCCCGACGTGCCGGTGGACGTCCTGGTCCATGACTTCTTCCTCAGGCGCCCATACAACGCCTTTCCGGTGGTCCAGGACGACGTGCTGGTCGGCATGGTGACCCTGAACGGCCTCCAGGACCTTCCCCGCGACAGCTGGACGGCCAAGGTGGCGGCGGAGGTCATGACGCCCCTCGAGGACCTCGTGCTGGTGGATCCGGACACCCCCATGGTCCAGGTCCTCGAGCGCATGCAGGACTCCGAGGCGCGACGGGTCCTGGTGGCCAGGGACTGGGAGCTGCAGGGCATCATCAGCAGCTCCGACATCGCGCGCTGGCTGGAACGGGTGGCGCTGATGGAACCGGGATCGTAGCGTGAGAAGGTGGACCGGGTGGGACCCGTCGCACGCCCCGGTGCGTACAAGGGATTCGGTCGGCCGTCGCCGCGAACTCCGCGCCTTTCCCGGGAGCATCCAGATGCGATCCCATCGGACTTTCCCCGCACGTCGGAACCGGCGCACCGGGAGCGGCCTCCTCGTGCTCGCCGGGTTCGCGGTGTACGGATGCGCGGCCCCCGCCGAATCCGCCGAATCGCTGCTCGAAGCGGCCAGGACGGCGCCGGACGAGACCCCCGTTCACGAGGTGGGGAACCCCGACCCCGTCGGGCTCCAACTGGCCCGGACCGGCCCGCCGGCCGAGCGGGAGGAGACCCTGCTCGCCGCGCTGCGCGACGCCGTCGACGCGGCCCGGAACGAGCGCTCC
>JBJHBX010000432.1:0-3184 GCA_050485725.1 Gemmatimonadales bacterium
TCCCCATCGGAACGACGGAAGCCGTCGCACAGGCAGCGGAGCGCTTCGAGCCGGAGCCCGGCTACGCGCTGCCGCCCGCCGTGGTCCAGGAGTTCTTCTCGCGCGACACGAACTTCGCGACGCTGGACCAGCTCGGACCCGACGGGAACACCTTCCTCGTGCCGCGCGCAACGGAGCTTTCAACGCTGGCGCGGATGGCCGAGCCGACGCACAGGCTGGCGGAGCTCGAGCTGCGCCTCTCGGTGAGCCGCCCCTGGCACCTCGACACCTACGGGATCCACGGCTTCCGCTTCTACCAGGTCCAGGAGCGTCGATTCCGCGACGTGGCGCTTCCCGAAGGCACCTTCGCGTCGGACTTCATGTGGGCGCCGGAAGGGGATCGGGTCGCCTTCCTGGCCCATCCGCACGGGGCCCCGACGCAGGTGTGGATCGCCGAGGTGGCCACTGGCCGCACGCAGGCGGCAAGCGAGGTCGCGGTGAACGCCACGATCGGAACGCGCTCGCAGGGGCAGGGAAGCCGCCCCTCGGACATGCTCCAGTGGACCCCCGAGGGGACGCTCCTGACGCTGATCGTGCCGCAGGGCCGCGGCGCCGAGCCGGCGCGCCCCCTCGTGCCCTCGACCCCCGGCATTCGTCGGACCCCGGCGCAGCCGGTGCAGACGCGCACCCTTCCGAACCTGCTGAACGACGCCCACGACGAGGATCTCCTCGAGTACCACGTCACGAGCCGGATCGCCGAGATCACCCCGGGGGGCGAGGTGCGCACCCTGGGCGAGGCGGCCATGTGGACCTCGATCTCGCTTTCGCCCGACGGTCGGCACCTCGTGGCGACGCGGGTCGAGCGGCCCTTCTCCTTCCTGGTGGCGTGGGGGAGCTTCCCGCGCCGCACCGTGATCCTCGACCGGGCCACCGGCGAGGAGGTCGCGCTTCTTCAGGAAACGCCCCTGCGCGAGGGCGGAGGCGGAGGGTTCGGGGGCCCGGGCGCCCAGGGTGCGAACGGGCGCCGCGACGTGCAGTGGCGGCCGGACGGGGCGGGACTCACCTGGCTCGCGCGGAATGCGAACGGGGGAGGGGACCGGGTCGTGCTCGCGCCGGACCCGTCGCGGCTTGACGACACGCTCACGGTGGCCACCACCGAGCACCAGCTCCAGCGCATCTTCTACACCGCGGACGCCACCCAGGCCCTGGCACCGGCGAGCCGGCAGGGGCAGACGGGCCTCGTCCACTTCGACCTGCGGGACGCGACCGCCGAGACACCGGCCGAGGGGACCCTCGTGCTCCCCTTCGAGGCGACCGGGGGGCCGGTGGGCGGGCGCGGGTCGCTCCACACCGGGCGCACCGCGGCGGGGCTCGAGGTGGCCATCATTTCGACCGACGGCGCCTCGACCTGGCTGACCGGGCCGGGCTTTGCCGAGGACTTCCGGCCCCAGCCCTTCGTGGACCGGCTGTCGCTCGCCGACGGCACGATCGAGCGGATCTTCGAGGGGTCGAAGGAGATGTGGGAGCGGCCCCTGGTGGCGCTGGACCCGGACTTCCGCCGCTTCATCGTGCAGCGCGAGGCGAAGCAGGTCTTTCCGGACTCGTGGCTGGTGGATTCCGACGGGTCGATGGAGAACCTGACCCGGAACCGCGACCCCTTCCCGGAACTCACCGCCGCCGAGCGCATCGACTTCTCCTTCACCCGCCTGGACGGGGTCGAGGTGCAGGCGCGGGTCTCCCTCCCCACGAACTACCGCGAGGGTGACCGGGTGCCTGCGGTCTTCTGGACCTATCCGCGCGAATACACGACGGCGGAGGGGTACACGAACGCGTCGATCCGTTCGCGTAACCACAACCGGTTCCACCAGGTCACCTGGCTCCGGTGGTCCGACATCTGGCTGAGCCAGGGGTATGCCGTGGTCGATCCCGACATTCCCATCATCGGCGAGAACTACAACGACACCTACATCTCGAACCTGGTCGATGCCACCTACGCGGCGATCCGGGCGGTGGATGCGCTGGGTGTCGTCGACGTGGACCGGATCGGCCACGGCGGTCACAGCTACGGCGCCTTCACGACGCTGAACCTGGCGGCCCACGCCCCCTTCTTCCGGGCCGGCATCGCGGGGCACGGCGCGTACAACCGGACGCTCACCCCGAACGGCTTCCAGTCGGAGCGACGCACCCTTTGGGAGGCGCCGCACACGTATGCCGCGATCTCGCCTTTCTTCCACGCGCACCAGTTCCAGATGCCGGTGCTCATGTACCACGGCATGGACGACAACAACACCGGGACCTGGCCGATGCAGTCCGAGCGGATGATCCAGGCACTGAACGGACTCGGGAAGGACGCGGTGCTCTACATGTATCCCTTCGAGTCGCACACGCCGCGGGCCCTCGAGAACAACCTCGACATGTGGGCGCGGTGGCTCGAGTGGTTCGACCACTACGTGAGGGATGCGGGGCGTCCGGGTGCGGCCACGGTGGACGACGCCGGCTGACCCCCTGACGCGGTGCGCGCCGCACGACGCGGCGCGAGGGTACCCCGGTGGCCGACCCCGGGGGCGGGCGGAACCCTCGCCGGCCTCCGGGGTCGGCTCAATGGGGCAGGTGACGTGGTGGCAACACGTTCCGACCACGACGGAGCGCTTCCACGCCCCCTCCCATGCAGTTCGTGATGCCCGACTCCCATGCCATGTTCCGGGCGGCAGCGGCTGTTCGACGCGACCACCGAACCCACAGATCGGGTCGGGGGCGCGCCTGGCGGCGCGTACCTGGCGACCCGAGGGAGTCCCGTTCCAGCATGCCTCCGACCCTTCGTCATTCCAGGCGCCCAACCGGTGCCTTTCTTCCCCTTTCCGCGCTTCTCCTCTTCCTTGCGCCGATGCAGGCCTTCCCCGGCGCCTTCGGTGCGGCCGACCTCGGTGCCCGGGAGGCTGGCGAGCCCACCGGTGCGATCCGCGGCGTGGTGCTGGACGGCGAATCCGGGGAGCCGCTCCGGGCCGCCCAGGTCGCGGCGATCGACCCCGCCGAAGGAACCCGGCTCGGAGCGGTCCTGTCGGATCCGGACGGGACCTTCCTGCTCCGGGAACTCCCCGCGGGCGAGGTGCGGCTCGAGGTCACCTACGTCGGATACGGGGTGGGCACGGTCGACAGCGTCGAGGTGATTGCCGACCAGGTCGTCGACGCGGGCGAGGTCCTCCTC
>JBJHBX010000433.1:0-3159 GCA_050485725.1 Gemmatimonadales bacterium
AGCGGGCCTTCGAGGTCGGAGCCGGGCAGCACCTGCATTTCGCGAAGGGTGCCCGGATCCGCGGCTTCGTGCTCCGGAAAGCCGTGCCCCGGGGCTCCGAGCCCCAGGGCCAGCCCGGTCCAGAGTGCGATGAGCGATTTCATTCGAAGCCTCCGTTCCTGTCGCCAGGGATCGAGACGGTAGTGTCGGGAAGAATGGTGTCGGGCTGGACACCCGTGGTGTCGGGGGGTGGCACGGTATCGGGCAGCGCGTCCTCGACCCGGGCCTCGGGCTCGGCACGGCGAAGCTCGAGCACGCGGCGCTCACGCCCGCCGAACTCGTCCACGTCGATGACGACCTCCCGGAGCCGGATCGCGACGATCCGCATGTTTCCGATGGCCTGGCCCTCGCGTACCCGGAAGGTTCGTGCCGCGGCGCGCTGCTGGCCGGCGCCGCGGACCGCCAGGGTGGCCACCGACCCCTCGCCGCCCTCGAAGAGCACGACCATCTGGAGCTCCAGGTCCTCGAAGCGCGGGCCCGCCGTCTCGGCGGTGATCGGAGCGAAGGGGTTCCTGCGCTGGAAGGCGGGGTAGGCGAAGACCTCCCGCTCGAAGACGAGCTGGAAGGTGTCGGCCGCGGCGGGCGGTGCCGCACCCTGCTGGCCCGTCGGTGCACCCTGCGCCGTGGCCTCGGGAGCGTCGGAGCAGCCCGGGAGAAGGCTCGCCATCGCGAGGAGAGCCACGGCCCCGAGGCCCACGGAACGGTCCGGCCGGGTCATGGATTCATCTCCTGGTCGAGTCCGTCGGGAAGGGCGCCGTTCGAGGCCGGCGCCTGGTAGGTCTCGATCCTGAACGAAACGGTGACGGGATTCTCGATCCCGGGCGGGGGAGCCTGCCCCGTGTACCGCTGGATCTCCACGTCGACCGGGGTGATGATGCGCTGGAGTGATGCGACCGACGTCAGAAACTGGCCGACGCGGTGGAAGTCCCCGATCACGCTGAGCTGGTAACTCTCCCGGGTGTAGAATTCCTCGTCCCGGAGCGCCTCGGGACGAAGGGAGCCCATGACCACGCCGAAGCGGTTGGCCTCCGAGGTGATCGTGTTCAGGAGCGCCGGGACCTCTCCCCGGCGCGGGATCAGCTCTTCCATCCGGTTCAGGTGGCGCTCGTAGACGACCAGGCGTTCCTCGAGTTCCGGCCCCCCCCGCGCCGCGATGACCTGGGCCCTCCGGTTCTGGTCCTGGAGAAGCTCGAGGCGGGTCTCGAGGCGCTCGAGCTCGTCCGCCCGGGGCGTATACCAGTACTGGAAGAAGGCATAGGTCAGCCCGATCGCCGCGATGCCGGCGAGAAGGGCGTACTGCTTGTGACGTTCCTCGGGAAGCAGCGCCATGTCAGCCTCCCTCTCCGTCCGAGTCCGACGGCAGGGCGCCGCTCTCGGGGTCCGGCGCGGTCAGCGGGATCGCCACGGAGGGCCCGAAAAGGGGCTCGCGGTTCACGGCTTCCGGGGGTGGCTCCTGGTAGTTCGCGTCGAGCACGAAGTTGTAGACCCGCTGCTGGCCGGCACCGGCGATCTGGATGATCTGCTGATCCGAGGCCACGAGACGGACACCGGTCAGGAAGGGTGAGCCCTCGAGGGTCTCCATGAAGTTCGTCAGGGCGAAGTAGCTGATGGCGTTCCCCTCGATCCGGACGGAGAGGTTCGGTGCGGGAGAGAGCTGGTTGAAGCGGGTGAGCCAGGTCCCCTGGGGAAGTGCCCGGCCGACCTCGTCCATCAGGTGGGGCCAGATGAAGCGGGCCCCGTCGATCTCCTGGAGGGCCGCGACCCGCTGGGCGATCGTGTCGCGCCGTGCCTGGAGCGTCTCGGCCCGCCGGATGACATCGGCGAAACGGGCCGAGTCCCGCTGGGCCGACTCGATCTGCACCTGGATCTCCTCGGCCTTTCCGGCCACGCTGAAGAAGAGCCAGCCGATGGCCACGAGTCCCACGAGCACCAGTCCACCGGCCCCGACGACCCAGCGGTCGCCGGGAAGCCCCTGGAACGACGGCAGCGTCAGCCCCGGCCGCTTGCGGGGTCCTTTCCGTCCCTTGCCCGCCTGGGGAAGGAGGTTGACTTCGATCACCCGTCGAGCTCCTCGTCAGGGGGTCCGCAGGGCGAGGCCCAGCGGAAGCATGAGGATGGGAGACACCTCGTCCATGCTGACCCGCACGGGTGCACCGGGGGTCACCGGGATGCGCTCGAAGGGGTTGGTCCGGGTTACCGGTACACCCATTCGCTCGCCAAGCGCTTCGACCATGCCGGGGATCCTCGACCCCCCTCCCCCGAGGAAGACCTGCCCGATCCCCTCGCCGGCGTACTGCGCCATCAGGAAGGCCGCGGCACGCTCGACGCCGATGGCGACCTCGTCGGCACCGTAGCGGACGTGGCGCTCGAGGGCGGCGTGGGAGGACTTCCCCTGCACGATGCGCTCGGCCTCGTCCGAGGGAAGTCCCTGCTCCCTTTGCAGGTCCTCGCGGATCCTGCGCGAGCCGAAGGGGATGTCGCGGGTCAGGATCGGCACGCCCTCCTCGAGGATGTTCACGTTCGTCATCTCGTGTCCGATGTTGACGAGCGCGGTGATCCCCGTCATGGCCTCGGGGTGGTTCCTCTCGAGGGCGTTGTGAAGCGCGAATGCGTCGATGTCGATGACGCGGGCCGAAAGGCCGGCATCCTGCAGGAGCGAGAGCTTGTTGTCGACGAGCTCCCGCTTCGCGGCCACCAGGAGGACGTCCATCTTCGGGTCGGAGCCCTCGGGATCGAGGACCTGGAAGTCGATCACGACGCTCTGGATGTCGAAGGGAACGTGCTGTTCCGCCTCCCAGCGAATGACCTGGCGGGCGTCATCGGCCGACATCCGGTCCATCTCGATCTTCTTCACGATCACGTCGTGCCCGCCGACGGCGGTCACGACGTCCTTCGTGTCGATGCCGGCCTCGGCCCAGAGGCTCCGGATCGTGTCCGCCACGAGCCCCGCGTCCATGACCTCGCCCTCGACGATCGCGTCGGCGAGAAGGGGACTCATGGCCACGCGGACCACCTCGGGCTGATCACCCGAGTGGTCCACTTCCACGACCTTCACGAAGCCGGAACCGATATCCAGTCCGACGGTGGTCTTCTTGCGCCCGAAGAGGCCCATGAGTTCTG
>JBJHBX010000434.1:0-3151 GCA_050485725.1 Gemmatimonadales bacterium
CGACCACGAGGATCACCGCCAGGCCGGTGGCAGCCGACGCGAGGAAGGCCCGCAGCCACCTGCGGCGTCGCGCCGAGTCGGGCATCGCCGTGAGCATCGGAACCGGGGAGGTCCCCTCGCCCGGCATCCACCCCACCACCTCGGACGCGAGCTCGAAGGCTTCCCGCCGGGGCCCGACCGGGAGGAGCACGTTCGTACCCGCCGCGCTCCCCCCCGCCCTGCCCGCGACGATCACCTTCACCGAAGCCAGGCCCATGAGCCGACGGAAGGGGTTCTCCTCGACCCGGACCGCCTGGATGCGCGTCAGCGGGACGGTATCCCGATGCTGGGTCAGGAGTCCCCGTTCGACTTCGAGCACGCGGTCGCGGTAGCGGAGTGTGAAGTTCCAGTACCCGAGCACGGTGAGCACGAACGAGACGACGAGAGAGAAGAGGAACACGAACACACCCAGGGCCACGAGGACGGCGACCCATGGGAGCGCCTCGAGGACCGGGACCCAGTCCTCGAGCGGTCCGAACCACCCGCTGAAGGCCCCCTGTCGGATCGACTCGAAGCCCACCCCGACGAGGGCGATCCCGGCACCGAGCCGGCTCTCGGTGAGCCCCGCCACGACGACCTCGCCGCCGGGGAGGCGGACCCGCGGCGGAGCCTCCGGTGCGTGGGTTCCTCCCGGTTCTTTCCCGTGATCGCGAGTCCGGGTGAGTTCGGTGCGAACCGCCTCGGCCATCTCCGGGGCCAGCCCGGCGAGTTGCCCCTCCGTGGCCCCGCCACCCAGCGCTTCGACCCGGACCTCGGTCAGCCCCAGGAGGCGGTGAAGCAGGCCCCGTTCCAGGTCCACGGCCTGGACGCGGGCGCGGGGAATCACGCGCCGACTCCGGAAGAGAAGGCCCCGTTCGATCACGAAGGCCTCGGCGTCGACCCACCAGCGGAGGAGGCGGAGCTGAACCAGGCGGCCCAGGAAGAAGACCCCGAGCGCCAGCATCGGCCACCGGCTCCATCCCCCGGTGAAGAAGGCCAGTCCGAGCATCGCCACGAGGTAGCGTCGGCCCTCGAGGATCGCGGTCGCCCAGGGAAGGCGTCCGGGCTTCCCGGGCCCCGGTACCGCCGGCACCCTCGGCGGTTCGCCCGGGAGCGCGCCTTCCCCGGGATCGCCCCCGAAAGCTCCGGGCGCGGGATCAGTCGGGCGCATCGCCACGGAGGGGTTCCGGATCGCCGTCCCCCGGTTCGAACCGGGCCAGTTCGTCACGGATCCGCTCCGCCTCGGCGGAGGCGAGGCCGGGGATGCGCCCCGAGGTCCCCGGCGCCGCGGTGTGGACGACGAGCTCGGTGAGGCCCATCCAGCGCTCGACGGGGCCCTGCCGCGTGTCGACGAACTGCAGGCGCCGGTAGGGGATCACGCTCACGCGGTGAAAGAGGATTCCGGTCCGGATCCAGAGATCGCTGGCCCGGAGCGCATAACGCCACCTTCGGTAACGCAGGCCGGGCACGACGAGCAGGAGCGCCGCCCCGAGCCCTGCCACTGTTGCCGTCAGGACGCCCGTGGCGAGCCCGGCCGGGAGGAGTGCGTCCACCAGGGCCCAGTCGCGGCCGAAGGCCTCGACCGCCGCCGCGATGCCGGTCCAGGCCACGGCGCGGATCCCGGTCCCGATTCGCCAGAGGATGCGGACCCGAACGTCGAGGGGTCGGAGCGCAGGGTCATTGACGGCGCGAACCGGATCGCTGACGGCGCCTGCAGTCTCCTCCGGACCGCCGTCCGTCACCTCCAGAACGTGACTCCGGCGGACATGGGTGGCAGATCCACCCGAGCCACCACTTCGCGACGCCCCAGGTCCACGACCTCGAGCGTCCCCGGCTCGGAACCGACGCCCTCCACCGACACGAAGGCGAAGCGGTCATCGGGCGAGATCGAGACGCCATGAACGACGGGTCGCCCCGTGGCAATGCGGGCCGACTCCTCTCCCGACGGAAGGTCGAAGATCGAGATCGAGTTTCCCTGCTTGTTCGAAGCCACGAGAAGCCGTCCGTCGGAGGTGATCTCGACGTTGTAGATGCCGCGGGCGGCGGGAATGCGCCGCCGGAGGGTCCACGACTCGAGGTCGACCTCGACGAGCTCCGCGCTCCCGTTGCAGGCGACCCACGCCGAACTCCCGTCGGGCGAAGGGGTGACCCAGGTCGGTGAGCACCCCGTCGCCGGCATCGCGTGGGCGCCCTCCGCCCCGTGCCCCGCGTGGTCGTGCTCCCCGTGCCGGTGCTCCCGGGGCGAGCCGGTCATGCCCTCCTCCGCTCCGGGGGTCAGGCGGAAGTGGCGCGTCACCGAGAGCCCCCAGGCATCCACCTCCACCAGGAGGTCGTCCATCATGCAGGTGGAGTACTGCCGCCGGCCGTCGGCCGAGAGCCGGGAGCCGTGCGGCATCGTGCAGGTCTCCAGCCTCGACACCTCGAGCATGCGGTCGGTGGCCACGATGGAGACCGACGACGGAACCATGTCACCGTGCAGGTTGAAGTTCGCCACGTACGCGAACCGCCCGTCGGGCGAGATGTCGAGCGAGGCCGGAAAGGCCCCGAGCTCGACGCGGGCCAGCGGGCGCCCCGTTTCCGGGTCGATCTTCCAGAGGTTCCCCCAGGGCCTCCCGTGCCCGGTCGTGACGAACAGGTAGCTCCCGTCGGGCGACATCGCGAGGCCGTGCGGACCATCGGCCTCGGTGGGGAACATCCCGACGGTGAACTCCCTCTCGACCCACGCGCCCTCGGGTCCGAACACCACGAGCGAAATCCGGTCGGTGGCCTCCGATCCGACGAAGACGCGGTACTCGCGGTCCGGCAAGGCTCCGCCACCGTCGGGACCGCCGCCCGAGGGAGGCTGCGCCGTGAGCGAGCCTGCCGCGGCGAGGCACGTGACCATGGAAAGGAGGCCCCCCGGGGCGAGGCACAAGGCCGGGCGAAACCGGAAGGGCCGCGAGGCTGGGGATGCGAAGCGCATGGTCATGGGACTCGGAAGGGTGACGCGGGACGCATCTGGCGCGCGGGTCCGGCCCTGGGCCGGTCACGTACCGCGTGGCGGAGCGCTCCCGTCGAACCTAGCTTCAATCTATCATCCAACCCCACGAGGTTCCGAATGTCCCGACTCTTCTCTTCCCCGTCGCCCGTGGCA
>JBJHBX010000435.1:0-3149 GCA_050485725.1 Gemmatimonadales bacterium
GGCGCCTTCATCTTCGCCGTGATGGTGGTGATCGGGAACCTGGTCGCCGACCTCCTCTACTCGGTGGTCGACCCCCGGATCCGCCATGACTGAGCGGATCCCCACCCCGGAAGGCGGAACCGGCGCGCCCGTTCCCTCGAATGCGCCCCCGGCGGGACCCGGCGCCGGCGCGCGCGCAACGGGGTTCCCGGCGGAGCGCCATCCCTCGTCGCCGCGGATCCGGGGGGGGGCGGGGCTCGCGGTGGTTCTGCCCGGGTCCCCGCAGCTCCTTGCGGGGAGGGTCGCTTCCGGCGGGTACGCACTCCTTCTCTGGATCGCCCTGCTCGCACTCCTCGTGCATCGCTGGGAGCGGGTGTCGGTGGCCGCGGGCGGGCCCTTCGACCACCGGATCGCCCTTGGCACCCTCGTGGCCACGCTGGCCGCAGCCTGGGGCTGGTCGGTCCGCGATGCCCTGAAGGGCCCCGCTCCCCTCCCCCCCTCCCGGAGCCAGTGGGGCCTCGCCTCGCGGGCGTTCCGCAGGAACCGGACGGCGCTGGCCGCCCTCGTCGTGATCGTCAGCCTCTACCTCGTGGCGCTCCTGACGCCCTTCCTGGCACCCTTCGATCCGATCGCCCACGGCGAGCAGATGGCGCAGATGCGGCTTCGGTCACCCGGGGGTCCGCACCTGCTCGGAACCGACCAGTTCGGCCGTGACGTCTTCTCGCGCATCCTCTACGGCTCCCGCATCTCGCTCTCCATCGGGTTCATCGCGGTGGCGATCTCGGTCACCATCGGCACGCTGATCGGCGCCGTCGCGGGGTTCGTCGGAGGGGCGGTGGACGCCGTCGTCATGCGCTTCGTCGACATGGTGATCTCCTTCCCGCGCCTGATTCTCCTGATCACCATCATCGCCCTCTTCGAGCCCTCGATCTTCCTGATCGTCGTGGTGCTCGGGCTCACGCAGTGGCCGCAGGTGACCCGCATCGTGCGCGGCGAGGTGCTGAGCCTGCGCGAACGGGAGTTCATCCAGGCCGGCAGGGCGCTGGGCTTCTCGCGCGCCCGGATCATCCTGCGCCACGTGGTCCCCAACGTGCTTGCTCCCGTCATCGTGGCGGCCACGCTGGGCATCGGGGACACGATCGTGCTTGAGGCCGGACTGTCCTTCCTCGGCATGGGTGTCCAGGCCCCCACCGCCTCCTGGGGGTCCATCGTCGCCGACGGTCGGAACAACCTCCTGGGCGCGTGGTGGATGTCGACCTTCTCGGGGCTCGCCATCGTGCTCACCGTCGTGGCCTTCAACCTGGCCGGCGACGGGCTCCGCGACGCCCTCGACCCGCGGCAGCGGAGCTGAGGCGCCATGGAACCGGTGTTGTCGACGCCCTCGTCCGAGCCCCTCCTGGAGGTCCGGGATCTCCGTACCGTCTTCACCTCGGAGGGGGGCGTGGCCCGGGCGGTGGACGGCGTCGGATTCCGGATCGCCGCCGGCGAGACCCTCGGGATCGTCGGCGAATCGGGGTGCGGGAAGACCGTGACGGCCCTGTCGATTCTCGGTCTCGTGCCCCGACCGGCGGGGCGGATTCTCGAGGGGAGCTCGATCCGCTTCCGCGGCCGGGAGCTCACGTCGATGCCGGAGCGTGCACTGCGCCGCGTACGGGGCAACGAGATCGCCATGGTCTTCCAGGAGCCGATGACCTCGCTGAACCCGGTCTTCACCGTGGGAAACCAGATCGTCGAGTCGCTCCACGTGCACCGTGGCATGGGACGCACCGATGCCCGGAAGGCAGGGATCGCGGCCCTCCGCGAGGTCGGCATCCCCGAGCCCGAGGAGCGCTTCGACGCCTACCCCCACGAGCTCTCGGGGGGGATGCGGCAGCGCGTGATGATCGCCATGGCGCTGTCGTGCGAACCCGACCTGCTGATTGCCGATGAGCCGACAACCGCGCTCGACGTGACGATCCAGGCCCAGATCCTGGACCTGCTCGACCGGGTCCGTTCCGCCCGGGGCATGGCCATGCTCCTGATCACCCACGACCTGGGGGTGGTGGCGGAGGCCTGCGACCGGGTGCTCGTGATGTACGCGGGGCAGGTGGTCGAGTCCGGCACCGTCGAGGAAATCTTTCATCGACCCAGGCACCCCTACACTCGTGGACTCCTGGCCTCCCTTCCCCGGCTCGAGGGAGCGGGCCGCCGGCTGAATCCCATCGAGGGGACCGTGCCGAGCCCCCTGCGCTGGCCCCCGGGATGCCGGTTCCACGATCGGTGCCCCCATGCCTGGTCGCGCTGCCGCGAGGCGCCGCCGGAGCTGTTCGAGGTGGATGCGGGGGAGGGGGAGCGCGCCAGTCGCTGCTGGCTCGAGCTGGAGCCCGGATGTCAGCCGCCGGTGCACGGAGGGGTGCCGTGAGTCGCGACGCACCCGGATCGGGGGGCCCCGCCGAGCGCACCGCATCCCCGGAGCCACGACCCGAGCCGCTCCTCTCGGTCCGGGGGCTCCGGAAGTACTTCCCCCTGCGACGAGGGCGGCCGGGTCGGCGCGGACAGGTGAAGGCGGTGGACGGCGTCTCGTTCGACCTTTTCCCCGGCGAGACGCTGGGGCTCGTGGGCGAGTCGGGTTGCGGGAAGTCCACCACCGGACGGGCCATCCTGCGGCTGGTAGAGCCCACAGGCGGCGAGATCCGCTACCGCGGAGAGGACGTGCGGGCCATGGGCGAACGGGAGCTCCGGCGCCTCAGGCGGCGGGTCCAGATCGTCTTCCAGGATCCCTTCTCCTCGCTGAACCCGAGGCTCACCGTGGGCGCCATGCTGACAGAGGTGCTCCGGGTGCACGGACTGCACGGGGATGGACACGGTCGCCGAAGGAGGGTCCGGGAGCTCCTCGACCTGGTGGGGCTCCTCCCCGAGCATGCGGACCGCTACCCGCACGAGTTCAGCGGTGGACAGCGGCAGCGGCTGGGCATCGCGCGGGCGCTCTCGGTGGAGCCCGAGCTGATCGTGTGCGACGAACCGGTGTCCGCCCTCGACGTGTCGGTGCAGGCGCAGGTGGTGAACCTTCTCGAGGACCTGCAGGCGGAGTTCGGGCTCACCTACCTCTTCATTGCCCACGACCTGGCCGTCGTGGAGCACGTGAGCGATCGGGTGGCGGTCATGTACCTGGGTCGCATCGTCGAGATCGG
>JBJHBX010000436.1:0-3146 GCA_050485725.1 Gemmatimonadales bacterium
CTTCGGGGTCGAGGGCCCCCGGACGGTCCAGGATGGACTCCGGATCCGCCAGCACGAGCCCGATGTCGTGGAGGAGTCCGGAAAGCCCGAGTTGAAGCGCCTCGGCAGGTGGGAGCGCCAGCGCACGAGCCCAGGCCAGCGACATGGCCGAGGTGTGCAGGGCGTGCAGGTGCGCGTACTGCAGCCCCGGACCGGCGGGGATGCGTGGGGCATGCCCCGGTGGAAGTCTGCGCATCGAGACGGCGAGCGAACGGACGACGGCCTCGGCCTCGGCCAGGGGAAGAGCGTCGCCCGCACGGACGCGCTCCCAGATCCAGGCGATCCCGCCCAGTTCCTCCGAGAGTTCCAGCGCATCGGTTCCCTCCGCCGCGTCCGTGGCGGCGGGCTCGGCCCGGGCGAGGGTCTCGATCTCGTCGCGGGGGCGCACGGGCCCCCACGCGATCGACGGGATTCCCGCATCCGGCTCTGTCCCCTCGCCGGCCCCTCCCACTCCTCCCACCACCCCTTCGCGCAGTACCGCCTCGAGCCGCTCCAGGAAGGCTTCGACGTGTGCTTCCGTCGGGCGGGTCCTGAGCTCGATCCGCTGCACCCCGACCTCCGAGAGCCGGGCCGTCCATTCCGAGGGCACGGCGCCGCGCAGGGGCTCATTCCCGAAGATGATCTCGGGGCCCAGGAGGGTGAACCGGGGCACGCCACCCGCGCCCACCAGCCGTTCGGCGCAGGCGACGACATGCGTCACGGCCATCCGGGTTCGGGGGTGCTCCGACCCGTAGAGGCGCCTCGACGCGAGGCCCTGGGCAAGGGCCACCAGGAAGTCGCGGGGCTCCGTCACGCGCCCCCCACGGCCGCCCGGATGCGCGCGTCCTCCGACGCCTCCGCCGCCTCGATGATCCAGCTCACCTCCGGGTCGTCGGACCACCGGCGCGCCAGGGCGTGGAGCGCCGTGTGCACCTCCGTCGAGGGGGCGGCAAGGCGCCGCCGCCTCGAGAGGAGCCCCCGCTCGACGGTGCATGCCGCCACGAGTGCATCGCGGGCCTGGGTGCTCCGGCTCTGCCCGAGCGCCCGGAGCGCGAGGGACCGGAGGTGCCCTCGCCGGTCGTTCCCGATGACCTCCCGGATCAGCGCGGGGACCACCGTCTCGGCCATCGTCTCCTGGAGCTCGAGGAGTGCCAGGCGCACGTTCCGGTCATCTTCGTCGCCGAGGGCCACCTCCAGGGCGTGATCCCGGCTCCCGGGGTCCCGGAAGGCCAGGGGGAGCGCCTCCCTCCGGACGCGGACGTCGGGATCCATCAGGTGCACGATGGGTGAGAAGCCGGGCGGCAGGACCGGGAGTCGCTGGAGAAGCGCCAGCATGTTGCGCCGGACGTACCACGGTCCGAAGCCCAGGTAGGTCAGGATGATCGGCCCGATCCTGGGGCCCATGGCCACCAGGCTGTCGAAGATCTTCCGCCGGACCGCCCGGGACTCCGACCTGGCGAGGGCGTCGAAGAGAGGTTCGATGGCCTCCTCACCGAGGACGTCGACGATGCGGCGAAGCGAGGCCTCGTCGACGTCATCTCCGGAAAGAAGGGCCCGGAGCCGGTCGGGCGAGAGCAGGAACTCCTCGATTCGCCGGGCCGCCGTCGAGTCGTGCGCCGCGACTTCGGTCGCCGCGAGCACCCGCTCCACGTTCCCGCTCCGCAGGCAGGCCTCCAGGGCGGCGTCCAGCGCCGGGCCTGTCGCATCCACGGCAAGCGCCGTCTCGACCACCCGGATCGGCCCGGGGCGCGTCAGCTCCTCCACGCCTTCGCCGCCCGGGTCGCGGGCCCAGGCAGGCGTCCCACCGCGTCCGATCCTTCCAGCCTCGTGCCATCCGGCGGCGATCCCCTCGACCTGCTCGCGGAGGGTGGAGCGGGCCTCGGACCGGGCGGCACCCGGGGAGGTCTCCGTCCCGGCGCCCAGCTTGGCGAGCAGCCGAAGGAGGGGTCGCGACATGTGCCGGCCCTCGGCTTCGAGCGCGGCGTCGAGCACGCGCAGCACCGCATCCGAGGCCAGGCCGGCTCTGGCCGCGCGAACCAGGAAGCGTCTCCTGCCCTCCGGGTCGGTGCCCAGCCGGAAGAGGCGGGCGGTGTAGGCCGGCTCCATTTCCCTGAGCAGTTCCGAGGCCCGGAGTCGAAGGTCCTGGCCATCCACGTCGCTGTGCCACTGCAGCGCCCCGACCAGCCGGCTCAGGGCCTCGAAGACCCGGGCGTTCCGGCCGGAGTCCTCTCCATTCGCATCCTCGTCGGCCCGAAGCGCCTGGGCCACCTCGCGGCCGGTGGGAAGCGGGCCACCCGCGTGCAGGGCCTCGGCACCGGGAGGCGCTCCAGGGTCTCCCTCCAGCTCCCGGAAGATGGACTGGAAAAGGGCAATCCACAGCTCACGAACCGAGAGGGGACCCCCCTCGGCCATCTCACCCTCGGCGAGCTCCAGCGCGTCGTACTCCACCGGGAGGAGCTGCAGGTGGGGCCACGAGGGTCGGTCCCGCGCGGGGAGGAGCCCAAGGGGGCGCTCGCCGCGCACCGGGTCGCGGGCCAGCGTTCCGAGCGCCTCCGTCAGCTCGTCGAGCTCGAGACCTCCGCGCAGCACCACGGCGCCGAGCTGGTGGGCATGAAGCCGTTTCGCGAGTTCCGACAGCACGTGGTGGCGTTCCGGTGACGCGACCCCGCCCACCAGGATCTGCGACGACGTCACCCCCAGGGTGAGCACGCTCCGATCGGCCAGCACCGCCGGGAACTGGGCCAGCGTCCGCTCGGCGGCGGGGCCGAGCGAGGGGTGGCCCGGTGGGTACATCGCGAATCGATGCAGCGCCATGGCGAGCGAGACCAGGAACTCCGAGAGGTCGCGCGGGAGGCCCTCGCCGGCGCCGGCCAGGCGTTCCCCCGGCGGCGGCGCGTCGTGCCCCGGGGGGGCCGGGGTGGCGGTCGCGCCGGGGTCCGCACCGCCGTTCGAAGCTCCGGTTTCAGCTCCTTCCCGGATCGCGCTCGAGGTGAAGCCGTCCGGCCACCCATCCTCCCGCAAGGCCACCCTCCGGTACGCCGTGGTTCACAAGAACGGGCCCGGGGGCCTCCACGCGGGCGCCCCGGGGCCACGGTACCTTCCACCGGCGCAATCTCCACCCGATCGGG
>JBJHBX010000437.1:0-3143 GCA_050485725.1 Gemmatimonadales bacterium
TCCCGGATCTCGGGGAACGAGGTGGGGAACTCGGGCGGAGGGATCATGGCCATGGGCGGATCCGAGCTCGTGATCCTCGACTCCGAGATCACGGGGAACGTGGCCGGATCCTCGTCCGGGGGCATCTGGCTGTCGGGCGCGGCCCTCGAGCTCTACGAAACCCGCGTCGACGAGAACGTGGCGGCGGGCTCGGCCGGTGGCGTGAACGTGTCTGCCGAGAGCACGCTCCATGCGGAGGGCGGATCGATCTCGGGGAACCGGAGCGGAGGTGCCGGCGGCGGGGTTGCCGCCTTCGGGAACTCGACCCTGGAGATGAACGGCGTCGTCCTCCGCGACAACGAGAGCCAGACGGCGGGCGGCGCCCTCTACGTGGGGGCGAGCAGCCTGCGCCTCCATGACGCCGAGGTGGTCGGAAACACGACGATCGCGAACGCGGGTGGAGGTGCCTACTTCACCGGGGCCACCGCCGAGATCACCGACGTGGTCTTCCGCGAGAACAGCTCGGGCCTGGGTGGCGGCGGGATCGCCCTCTTCTTCGAGTCGCAGCTTCACCTCGAGAACGTGGACCTGGTCGGAAACCGGACGCCGTCGGAAGGGAACCACTCCGGCGGCGGCATCTCGGTCGGCAGCAACTCCTCTCTCGTGTACGTCGGAGGAAGGGTCCACGACAACGTCGCCGCGGGTGTCGGCGGCGGGCTGGCCATCGCCTTCACGTCGGCGGAGCTCCGTGGGCTGGATGTGGCGGGGAACCGGGCCGGCACCTTCGGCGGGGGGATCAACCAGCAGGGGCCCGGCAACGTCCTGATCGAAGCCTCGACGGCACGCGACAACGAGGCGGCGCTCGGGGGCGGAGGCGTGTCGCTCCAGGCCACCGACGTCCCCGTCCTTGCCAGGAACCTGACGGTGTCGGGCAACCGCGCCCCGAACGGCGCGGGGATCCGGGTGGGCGCCAGGGGGCGGCTCGAGAACGTGACGGTGGTGGGGAACGTGGCGGAGCCCTCCGATCCGGCCCTCGGTGGCGCCCTCTTCTGGCTGGGCAACACGAACGGGTTCGAGCTCGCGAACGTCCTCGTGGCAGGAAACCCGACAGGCGGGGAGCCCAGGAACTGCGCGATCGCGCCCGGGTCGAACCCGGTCATCGTCTCCCTCGGCGGGAACCTGTCCGACGACGAGAGCTGCACGACCTGGCTGAACGCCACGGGCACCCTCGACCTGAACGGCACGGATGCCGGCGTCGAGATGGAGCTCGCCGACAACGGGGGGCCGACGCCGACCCACGCCCTCCTGGAGGGGAGCGCCGCCATCGGGGCCGGGAACCCCGACGCCTGCCCGGCCACGGACCAGCGCGGCTTCACCCGCGGGACGGCGTGCGACATCGGCGCCTTCCAGCGGGACGGAAGTGCCCCGTCGGGCGCCTTCGGGAGCGCGCGACCCGGCTCCCTCCGGTCGGTGCCCTTCCGGCGCTGACGGGAGCGGTCGCCCCCAGCGGGGCGGGTGCGGCGCGGGGGTGCGATGATCAGCCCCCACGCCGCACCTGCCGTCGCCACGCCTCGAGGATGCGCTCGTGGTACGCGGGAGCGACCTCGGGGCGGGCGTAACGGTCCAGGGTATCGCGGGGAATGGCCCTGGGGTCGAGCTCGAGCGCCTCGAAGGCCTCGCGCCACCCGGGCTCGAGTCGGTCCAGCCCGAGCACCGTCCCGTCGCCCCACACGTCGGGGTCGGCCTTCCGGAGTTGCGCCTCGGGCGACAGGAGAAAGTCCGCCACGACCATGGCCCCGGCGGGGTTCCGGGCGTTGAAGGGGATGCCGAGGTAGTGGGCGTTCGCGATGGTGGCGTCACGAAGGACGGTGGCCCGGGCGGTGGGTGGGAGAACCCCCTGGCGCACCTTCGTGACCACCTCGTTCTCGTTGTTCGAGAAGGAAAAATCCACCTCGCGATTCGCGAAGAGCCGGTGCAGCTCCGCGACCCCCCCGGGGTAGGCGGCGCCACCCCGCCAGAAATGGGGGGTGTGGTCGGCGAGCCAGGCCAGGAGCCGGGCACTGCCCGCCTCGAAGGCGGCCTCGTCGAAGCCGCCGGCGAAAGGCTCGTGCCCGCCCGACAGGGCGTACATGGCCGCCTTCAGGAAGGTCACCCCCGCGAAGGACTGGTCGTGGGTGAAGCGTCCCGGGTTTGCCTGGATCCAGGTCCCCAGCTCCGCCAGCGTGCGCGGGGGGTCTGGGGTGCGCGCCTCGTCGTAGATCATCGCGAACTGGACGCGCCCCCATGGCGACTCCCACCCCTCGATGGGGCGCTCGAAGTCGAGGAGGATCGTGCTCGACGTGGAGTCGACCAGGGCGGCGTTCGGGATCCGGTGGGCCCACGGGCCCTGCAGGAGCTGCTCCTCGCGGAGCTGGTGGAAGGTCTCGCCGTTGATCCAGACCAGGTCGGCGAAGCCCCGGGCCCCGGCCTCGCGCTCGACGGTGAGCTGGTTCACGATCTCGGGGCCCTGGGCGTCCACCGCTCGAAGCCGGATGCCGTGCTCTGCCCGGAGCCGCGGGGCCACCCAGTCCTCGATGTAGGCGTTGATCGAGGGGTCGCCCCGCCACATGCGCCAGGTCACCTCGGTGCCGCGGGCGGCCTCGACCACCTCGCTCCAGGGTCGATGGGCCCAGTCCGCCGCGTCCCCGCCGGAGGGGGGGGCAGGCGCGTCCGCCCCGCCCGAGCAGGCGGCGATCCCCCCGGCGGCAAGGACGGACGCGATGCCGAGCGCCACGGCCCGGGACCGGAACAGACGGCGGAGCGGCAACGGTTGCATCCCCGAAAGAAGCCCGGAACTCCGCCAGCCCCCGGACACCGTCAGAACCGCCACGACGCCGAGAGCTGGAACTGGCGCGGCGGGGCCGCCGTCGTGAAGACCACGGGGTCGCCGGGGCGCCCCACCTGCGTGCGCGGGCCGCCCCCGGGAATGCCGTTCGCGAAGCCGCTCTTGAGCGAGGCGTTCAGCACGTTGAAGACCTCGGCGCGGAGCTCGAGATCGCCGAGACCCGTCGGGACCGCGTAGCCCGCGCTCGCGTCGATGCGGAAGGCCGAGGGGAGGCGCTCGCCGTTTCGGGGCACGCCCGGGAAGCGGTCGTGGTTTCCGAGGAAGCCGTTCCCGAAGATCG
>JBJHBX010000438.1:0-3141 GCA_050485725.1 Gemmatimonadales bacterium
CTCCGAAGACCGCCCAGCAGGCCAGCGCCCCAAGGGGATCGCGGGCCGCCTCCCCCCACCCCGCCTGGTGGGCCCGGGCCGCGACCCGGAAGGGGACCGGGCCGGGCACGAGGACCTCGCCCCCGGGGGCCGCCTCGATCCAGGAGGCGGGTGGCTCCCCCCTGAAGGTCAGCACAAGATGCGCCGGCACCCCGGTGCCCCGTGTCCGGCTCCATGCCTCCGCGAGCGCCTCGACGGCTCCCCGCCCCGCCCCTGCCAGGGCGTCCATCCCGTCCACCACCAGGACCCCCGACGAGTCGCCCGCCTCGGCGGCGGCCCTCGCCACCCCCCGGAGGACCCCCTCGAACCGAAGGGCCCAGGCATGGCCGGACCCCGGGAGCGGAAGCAGGTCGGGGCGTTCCACCGCCGGTAGCTCACCGAGCGTCGCCGCGACCAGGCGATCCAGCTCGCCCAGGAGCCCGGCCCCCTCGAGCGGAGACACCTCCCAGTGCAGCGCGCCGGCCCGCACGCCCAGCGCCTGCCGGAGCATCACCGACTTCCCGCTCCGCGCGGGCCCGGCCAGGAGCACCAGCGTTGGCGAGGGGCCGGTCACACGGGCCCGCAGGAGGTCGGATGGGGGAAGGTGGATCAAGGAGGTCGCATCCTTACAAAAGTGAAATTACGTTAATCTATCTTCCGCAAAATATCCAGCCCCGGGGGGTACACCCCGATGCCCCATCCCCTTAGCTTCCGATCCGGGGATTGCGACCGGCACGGCCGGCACCGCGATCCGGAGGCCAGTCGAGGTCCGTCCGAAGTCCCTGCAAGGTCCATTCGAGCTCCCCATCTCACAGGAGACCGCATGTCCGCCGTAACGCCCCGATTCGATCCCGTCGTCGCCGCCAAGGGCTGGAGCCCGGGCGAGAGCAACGGCCGGCGCCAGAAGCGCGCCCGCGCCGCCGACTTCTTCGGCGTGAACACCTTCGGCTTCGCCGAGATGCAGGCGCGACTTCCGAAGGAGACCTTCCGGCGCCTGATGCGCACCATCGAGGCCGGCAACGAGCTGGACCCCGGGGTGGCCGATGCCGTGGCCGTGGCCATGAAGGAGTGGGCCCTCGAGCGGGGCGCGCTGCACTATACGCACTGGTTCCAGCCCCTGACGGGCTCCACCGCCGAGAAGCACGACTCCTTCCTGTCGCCTTCGGAGGGCGGGAAGGCGATCACCGAGTTCACGGGCCGCGAGCTGATCCAGGGCGAGCCCGACGCCTCTTCCCTTCCCTCGGGCGGTCTTCGGACCACCTTCGAGGCCCGGGGCTACACCGCGTGGGATCCCACCTCGCCGGCCTTCATCATCGACGGCCCCGGCGGCGCCACCCTCTGCGTGCCCACCGCCTACTCGTCGTGGGCCGGTGACGCCCTCGACACGAAGATTCCCCTTCTCCGGTCGCTGCACGCGCTGAACGACCAGGTGAAGCGGGCGCTGGCCCTGTTCGGCGTGAACGCGGTGCGGGTCAAGGCCACCCTCGGACCCGAGCAGGAGTTCTTCCTGGTCGACCAGGAGTTCTACTACCGCCGTCCCGACCTCCTCACCACCGGACGGACGCTCTTCGGCGCCAAGCCTCCCAAGGGCCAGGAGCTCGAGGACCACTACTTCGGCGCCATTCCGGACCGGGTGCTCGAGTACATGCAGGAGGTCGAGGAGGAGCTCTACCGGCTCGGGGTGCCGATCAAGACCCGGCACAACGAGGTGGCGCCCGGCCAGTTCGAGATGGCTCCGGTGTACGAGGATGCGAACGTCGCCGCCGACCACCAGCAGCTGATCATGTCGACGCTCCGGCGCGTGGCGCGGAAGTACGGCCTGGTCTGCCTCCTCCACGAGAAGCCCTTCGCCGGGCTGAACGGGAGCGGGAAGCACCTGAACTGGTCCATGGGCACGGACTCCGCGAACCTGCTCGAGCCCGGTGACACGCCCCACGAGAACATGCAGTTCCTCTTCTTCTGCACCGCCGCGCTGGTGGCGGTGGAGCGGCACCAGGACCTGCTGCGGGCCGCCGTGGCCTATGCCGGAAACGACCACCGCCTGGGCGCGAACGAGGCGCCGCCGGCCATCATCTCGGTCTTCCTGGGCGACCAGCTCACCGACATCTTCGACCAGA
The DNA here is from genome assembly GCA_050485725.1 of Gemmatimonadales bacterium. Taxonomy (GTDB): domain Bacteria; phylum Gemmatimonadota; class Gemmatimonadetes; order Longimicrobiales; family Gaopeijiaceae; genus SKNW01. Next base: position 2,136 of record JBJHBX010000438.1, read on the forward strand.
TCGCCGAGCTCGGCAGCGCGAAGACCTCGAAGCAGGGCGGAATCCTGGGCCTCGGCGTGCAGGTGCTTCCGAAGCTGCCGAAACACGCGGGCGACCGGAACCGCACGAGCCCCTTCGCCTTCACCGGGAACAAGTTCGAGTTCCGGGCGCTGGGTTCCTCGCAGTCCATCAGCTTCGGGGCCACCGTGCTGAACACGATCGTGGCCGAGGCCGTCGACGAGCTCTCGACGAAGCTCGAGAAGGCCATGGACGGGGGTACCTCGCTCTCCGACGCGCTGGCGAAGGTGCTGGCCGAGGTCGTGCCCGGGATCCGGCACATCATCTTCAACGGAGACGGCTACTCCGAGAGCTGGCACGAGGAGGCGAAGTCGCGGGGGCTGCTGAACCTCCCCACCACCCTCGACGCGCTGCCCCACCTCGTGAAGGACAAGAACGCCCGTCTCTTCGAGCGGTACCAGGTGCTCTCGCGTCGCGAGCTCGAGAGCCGATACGAGATCGCGCTCGGGCAGTACTTCCACGCCATCAACATCGAGGGCGAGACCTCGGCCGAGATGGCGGCGACGATGATCTTTCCCGCCACGACGCGCTACCTCTCGGAGCTGCTCCTGGCGGCCGAGCGGGCGAAGGGTGCGGGGATCAGGGTCGGTGCGCCGGCCCGCGCGGCGAAGGTCGTGGCGGAGGAGCTCGACCTGCTCGACGGCGCCCTCGAGACGCTCCGCGCACAGAACGCGGAGCTCGGCGGCGACGACTACGCCTCGAAGGCGGTGCACATGCGGGAGAACATCATTCCGGCCATGGCGGCGGTTCGGGCCTCGGTGGACCGCCTGGAGCGGATCCTGCCGGACGACCTCCGCCCCTACCCGAGCTACCGCGAGATGCTCTTCGTGAAGTGACGGGTACCCGCCCCGCCCCCTCGGATGACGAGGGGGCGGCGGCAGGAAAGGCGCAGCAGGAGAGGGCCGGTCCGCGAAGGTGCGGGCCGGCCCTCGGTGCTGCCGCTCAGAGC
>JBJHBX010000439.1:0-3141 GCA_050485725.1 Gemmatimonadales bacterium
GCCAGGGTCGCCGCCTTCCGCCCCGGCGGTCCCTACGCGCTCCTCATGGCCCGGCGGAACACCATCGTCATGGTGGGCGACGACGTCTTCGTGCACGGAGGGGTCCTCCCGCACCACGTGGAATACGGGATCGAGCGGATCAACGAGGAGATCCGGGCCTGGCTCAGGGGAGACGCGCCGGCGCCCGAGTCGAGCCGGGGGAGCGACAGCCCCATCTGGACCCGCCTCTACTCAAGTTCGCCCGACGAGGCGGCGTGTGGGGTGCTCGAAGAGACCCTGGAGCTGCTGGGCGCCCGGCGCATGTTCGTCGGCCACACGGTGCACCGGCAGGGAATCACGCCCTACTGCGACGACCGGGTGTGGGCCATCGACGTGGGGCTCGCCGCCTACTACGGTGGACCCATGGAGGTCGTCGAGATTCGGGGTGACGAAGTCCGTGTGCTCCGCGAGGTCGATCTGCCCGACGCCATCCGCGATCCCCGACCGGGCGCCGGCGAGCGCTGACCCCCCGGGGCGCCAACCCGGAGGCATGGGTCCGTCGGGGGTCCCGACGGGTGAATCAGAACCGCACGTCCCTCCGCCAGTCGCACATGACGCGGTCCCCCCGCCGGGTTCGCTCGTAGCGTTCCATGGAGACCTCGCAGACAGTCCGGTCCGAGGCCACCAGGAGGTTCGGCTCCCGGAGCTCGGCCACGATCTTCCGCTCGAGAAGAACGGCACTCCCGCCCCCCAGTCGGGCCGGAAGTGGAATCGCGATGCACCCTCCAAGGAAGAACGGAAGCAGGACGCAGACGCCCGACAGCCATCGTCGCGCTTCCATCGCCGACCGCCACGGGCGCATGCTCCCTCCTCATTCCACCCGTTCGAGCACCCCCGTCACCACCCCGACCTCGCCGAACGCCCCGACGCGGAACGTCCAGACCGTGTCCCCCCGGGCGTCCTGGAAGCGCAGGTCGTCGGGGAGCCGCAGGCGACCAAGGTACGCCCCCTCGGCCGAAAACGCATCGAAATTCGCGCCCGCGACCCCGAACACCGCGTCCCACGGGGCGCCGGACACCCCGAGCTCCCGCTGAACCCAGAGCCGCCCGTCGGTGTCGAGCACCAGGCGCGACAGGCGCGCGGGTTGCTCCGCCGGCGGCATCCGGCCCAGCGCCTCGAGAACCTCGTCCGGGAGCTCTTCGACGGGCGGAAGGCCCTCGCCGAAGGAGCGCGCACCCGCCACGCAGAGCTGGTACTGCGGCCGATCCGCCATGTCCCGGACCAGGACCTCGTACCGGTCCGAGGTGGGCGCCAGGGCCCAGCGGTCGGGCCCCACCGCGAGGAGTGGCCGGGGCCACGAGGTCGGGACCTGCTCGATCGTGGCCGGCACCTGTGCCGCCGGAAAGCGGCTTTCCCACGCCACGCGGCGGGCCTCGTCGCCCGGCGCGGCCCGGGCGAAGCGCAGGACCGACTCTCCACCGCCCGCGTCCGCCGGGGGCAGCTCCACGAACCCCTCGCCGGTGCCCGCGAGCCCGAACCAGCCCACCGCCCCCGACTCGAAGACCGGCGCCATGAGCGCGGGGGGGATGCGAAGCGTTTCGGTCGTGCCCGCCTCCCGGTCGAAGGCCTCGACCCGCGCCTGCCCGGCGTCGAGCACGAGAAGCCTTCCATCGGCACTCCACGCCGCCGCCAGCGGGTAGAGAAGCTCCCCGGGGCCCTCACCGCGTCGGGCGAGCGGGTCGAGCCAGCGGCCATCCGGACCCAGGAGCCAGACCGTGGCGGCCATGAAGTCCGGAATGGCCAGGATTCCCGCGGGGCCGACACGGCCCGAAGTGGGCACGGTGAGCCCGGTGTCGTCGTCGAGTCCACCGGCGCGCCAGAGCTCCCGGAGCGTCCAGCGCGGCCCGGCGTCGAGCTCCGCCTCGGCGAAGGTCCGGATGGTCACCCCGCCCACGAGGGGGTCGCACGAGGCCGCCTTCGAGCCACTCTGCCCGCATCCCGCAGCGAGCGCGACCGCGACCGCCGCTCCGGCACGAAGGCAGCCCCGCGGCGAGGCCCGCGGCGCCCTCACCCGGCGCTGCCTCCCGGAAGATCCGCCCCTTCGCATTCCCCGGGCTACCCGCCCCGTTCCGGCTCGGGCCGCCCCTCCGGCCTGAATTCCGGCCCCACTTCCGGATAGGGCGTCCCGAACCTCCGGATGATCCAGAGCGCGATCCCCAGCACCACGAAGCTCCCCGCCCCCACCGCCCACGACTCGATGGGATCGGTCCAACCCCGGGTCGAGAGGAGCACCGCGATCCCGTTGTTCAGCGTGTGCCAGAGCATGGCCGGGAAGATCGAGCCCGAGTAGAGCGTGACCAGGGTCAGAACCACCCCGAGGAACGCGGTGGCGGGGATGCGGAAGATCTGGAAGTGGAAGAAGCCGAAGATTCCGCCTACCACGAGCGCGAGCCCCAGCGTACCGAAGCGGCGCCGGAGGCCGTGAAGCAGCACGCCCCGGAAGGTGAGCTCCTCGGTGATCCCCGGGAGCACGGCGATCAGGAGGAGGAGCTGCCAGGTCGGAACGGTTTCGGGCATCAGCGCCTGGCCGAAGTTCTCGAGCGTCTCTGCCGGGACCGGGATCACGAAGTCCATGAGCCGGAACACCGTCTGGGCCGCCACGAGCGCCGCGGGCGCCCCGATCAGCACGCCGAGCCAGACCCCCGGGTGCGGCGCCCGCAGCGCGAGCGCCTTCACCGGGTTCAGCCGGAAGTGCCGGATCACGAGGAGCGGAAAGGCCAGGAAGAGGAAGCCGACGCTGAAGAGCGCCGCCATCCGGATGTCGTCGAAGCGGAGGTTCAGGTCCAGGATCAGCTTCACCGCCCAGAAGACCAGGAACCACCGGAGGACCCGGTGCCGGAAGAGGTCCGGCCCCCCCATGAATTCCTCGCGGGTGGTGTCGCCGGTCACGACCCGCTCGTCGTGGAGCGCCTTCACCGACCGCGAGGTGACCCAGGCCGCCGCCCCGGCCGTCAGCACCCACGAGGCCACGAGCGACGGACCGTGCACCTGTCCCACGAGGAGGTCCCGCACGCCCACGGCCAGGTTCGCCACCGGGACCACCACGATGGCCGATTGGAGCGAGATGTCGGGAAGCATGGGGACGAGCGCCGGCACGAGGAG
>JBJHBX010000440.1:0-3139 GCA_050485725.1 Gemmatimonadales bacterium
CGCCGAAGAGCCTGAGCGCGAAGAAGCGGAGCACGGGGTTCAGCCGGAGCACCCCCGAATGGAGCCTCCCCAGCGCCATGTGGGCCCCCGGGTGCCCGGGGTCGCGGGCCAGGATCTCTTCCGCGTCGCGGCGGATCTCGCCGGCCAGCACCACCTTCTGCCGCGCCGACTCGTCGTCGACACGGAGCCCCATGGCGGCCACCCGCCACCAGCGGGCCTCCACGTCGTCGGGGTCCGTGGCGATGCGCGCCTCGGCGGCCTCCTGCACGTGCGTGTAGAGCGCCAGGCGGGAGGCCCGCCGAGGTTCGCCGCGCCCGCGGGCCAGCGTCTCGGCGGCGGCGGCCAGTGTCCCCGCCGGCCGAGCGTCGTTCCCGGAGGGCTCGCAGCCGGCGATCGCCGCGGCGAGCACAAGGGTCAGCGTCGTCATCCCCTCAGCATGGCGCCGGGAGGTCGCCGGACGGTGTCCGGCCCGTCACGATCCCGCTTCGATCAGCCGAGGATCTCCGTGAGCCGCTCCACGAGCTCGTCCATCCGCTCCATCAGCCCGGGGGTCTCGGGGTCGATGCGGGTCATCTCGACCTTCAGCTTCTCGCGGTAGCTGTCCACCGCGTCCGAGACGTCCTCGCGCTCGAAGACCTGCTCCTGCGCCGACTCGAGGCGGACCTGGATCGTCTGGGCCTCCATCATGACCTGCTGGAAGGCCTCCTGGTCCTGCGTCTGCTGCGCTGCCATGGCCTCGGCCTGGAGCTCGCCGAAGCGGGCCACCAGCGCCTCGTACTCGGGCTCGACGACGCGCACCGCCTCTTCCACCATGTCCTGGATCCGGGCCACGTCCTGCTGGAGCTCCTCGCTCCGGGCCAGTGCCTGCTGCTGGAGCTCGTCGAGCTTCGCCTGCGTCTCGTCGAGCTCGTCGAGCATCTCCTGGACCTCGGGGGGCACCTCCTGCTGCTGCGTCGGAGGCGCCTGCGGAATCGGGGGCGGCTCCTGGGCCACGCCCGGAAGGGCAACGAGGAAGGTGGCGGCGAGCGCGAGGAGTCCGCCGCGAAGGGCGTGGGCCGAACGACACATGGGGTCCTGTCCTGTCAGGGATGCAAGGGTGCTGCGCGATGCGGGTGTCCCTGCAACGTACAGGAACCGGACCCGAAAGGTCCAATCAACCGGCGCCCAGCGCTTCGTCGACCCACGCCAGGACCTCGGTGGCCGCCGCCTCCGAGTACAGCACCGGGGTGCCACCCATCGCACGGATGCGCTCCGCTTCGCCGTCGTGGAAGGCGCGGACCAGCGTGTGTCCCTCGGGTCGCATCCTGAGCAGCGTCATGTTGTCGTCGACCCGCCGGATCGTCGAGACCACGACCTTGGCCTGCCGCGCCCCCGCCCGCTCCAGCACCACCGGGTCCGAGATGTCGCCCCTGAGGGTCTCGACCTCGGCCTCGGCCAGGCGGTCGATGAGCGCCGGGTCGTCGTCCACCACCACCACGCGGTGCGGCGAGATCACGAGCAGCTCGAGGAGCGCCATGCCGTGCCGGCCGCATCCCAGCAGGAGCAGGTGGTCCGAGGGTGGCGCGACCTCACCCCTCCGTCGCCGCGACGGGTGAACGCGCATCAGCCCCAGCGCCACCCGCTCGGTGGCGAGGAAGGGGGTCAGCACCATCGTCGTGACCGTGACCAGTGCGATCACCGTCAGGAGCTCGCCGGGAAGCTGCCCGTTCGCGACCCCGAGAAGTGCCACCACCAGCGAGAACTCCGAGGTCTGCGCCAGCAGGAGCCCCGCCCCCAGCGCCGGCCTCGCCGAGAAGCCCGAGCGCTCGGCGATCCACGCCACGAGCGGGGGTGTCACCACCACCACCGCCGCGGCCAGGAAGAGGCTCCGGATCCACTCGACCCCCTCCGGCAGGGGCAGGAAGGCGCCGAGCGCCGTGAAGAAGAGGGCGTGGAAGAAGTCCGAGAGCGAGCTGAGCTGCCCCCGGACCAGCATGTTCACCGGGAAGGCCGAGAGCGACACGCCCGCCAGGAAGGCGCCGGTCACGAGGGGCAGCTCCAGGAGCCAGCTCAGCCCCAGGAACCCGAAGAGGATCGCCACCACCACGAGCAGGGTGCTCTCTTCGTCGAAGGCGAGCCGCCGCACCGCGAAGGGGGCCCCCCAGCGGATCATGAGCCCGGCCAGGAGGGTCAGTCCCACCGTGCCCGCCACCCCGATCCCGATGTCGACCCACCCGTTTCCGTAGCGGCTCACCACCGGAATGAGCAGGATCACGAGCAGGTCCTGGAGCAGGAGCACCCCGGTCACGAGGCGCCCGATGGGCTCGAAGAGCTGCTGCCGCTGCTGGAGCAGGCGCACCACGACCAGCGTCGACGAGGCCGAGAGCGCGAGCCCCAGGTAGAGCGCCGACTCCATCGACACCCCGAGCAGGAGCCCGACGCCCACCCCCGCCGCGCCCAGGAAGGCGAACTGCAGCAGCCCCACGTGGAAGGCGGCCCGGCGCCAGTTCCGCACCCGCCCCGGGTTCAGCTCGATGCCCGCCGTGAAGACGAGCACGGTGAGCCCCAGCACCAGGGCGTCCTCGAGGAAGTCGCTCTCGACCGGAACGAGGGCGGTGGCCGCCACCCCCGCCAGGATCAGGACCGGCACCGAGGGAAGGTCGGTCCACCGGCTCACCGCGTACCCGAGCGCCGCCGCCGCCAGCAGAAGGGTGAGCCCGGTCACGCGAAGACCCCCTCCTTCCTCAGCTCGCCGATCAGCCGTTCGACCCCCGCCGCCCGCGAGTTCACGGCGAGCGCCACGCCCAGTTCCTCGAGCTCGCGTTCGAGCACCGCGTCACCGGCGTGGATCACCGCCAGGACGCCGGCCTCGCGGGCGCGGAGTGCCAGCAGTCGGTTCACGTCCTCGATGTGGAGCGCCGAGACCAGGAGCTTCGCCCGGTCCAGTCCCGCCTCCTCGAGCACCGACAGGTACTCGGCGTTCCCGAGCAGGGTGCGGGTGGGGAGCCCCTCGAGCTTCCGCGGGTCGGTGTCCACGGCCATGACCTCGAGGCCCCGTTCGTCGAAGGCCCGGGCCAGCTTCTGCCCCAGCCGGTTCATCCCCACGATGATCACGTGGTCCCGCGGTCCCACCGGCCCCGCATCCTCCTCTTCGGCGCCG